>JAYKHH010000529.1:0-3854 GCA_035285265.1 Leptolyngbyaceae cyanobacterium
CCTGCCTCGCCATCTTCGTCCAGAAACGGGGTTGTTGGGTCTCAGGTCTGGGTTGGGGTTATTTGCGAATTTGCGTCCTGCCACCATTTTGCCCCAGTTGATTGATGCCTCCTCCCTGAAGCGAGAGGTGGTGGAAGGGGTCGATATGATGGTGGTGCGGGAGTTGACGGGAGGTGTTTACTTCGGACAACCCAAAGGGATTTTTACAACCGAATCCGGCGAAAAGCGGGGGGTGAATACGATGACCTACACCGAGTCTGAAATTGACCGGATTGGGCGCGTTGCCTTTGAAACGGCTCGGAAACGGCGAGGTAAATTGTGCTCGGTGGATAAAGCTAATGTGCTGGAGGTATCCCAATTGTGGCGCGATCGCGTCACTCAAATGGCTTCCGAGTACCCCGATGTGGAACTCTCGCATCTCTACGTAGACAATGCCGCCATGCAACTGGTGCGCTGGCCGAAACAATTTGACACAATTGTTACCAGTAATTTGTTTGGAGATATTCTTTCCGATGCCGCCGCCATGCTCACGGGCAGTATTGGCATGTTGCCCTCAGCCAGCTTAGGAGCATCGGGGCCAGGAGTCTTTGAACCGGTGCATGGATCTGCCCCTGATATTGCTGGTCAAGACAAAGCCAATCCCCTCGCCCAGGTTCTGAGTGCCGCTATGATGTTGCGCTATGGGTTAGACCAACCTGCCGCCGCTGACCGGATTGAACAAGCCGTCCTACACGTCTTAGATGCAGGCAAACGCACTGCAGATATTATGTCTGAGGGCATGAACCTTCTAGGATGTCGAGCCATGGGAGATGCCTTGCTCGAAGTTTTAGGATCGCGTTAAAGTCTAAGCTTTGATCCATTCGTCAAGAATTTAGAAACAACAATTTAGAAAAACTTTTCCGATAGACCTTGCTGGAATGCCCCAGATAAACTACAGTCGAGCGTAAATCTGGATATTGAGTACGGTGCCTTGCAACCCTGGACTGGTTACATGAGCCAATGGTGAAAGCGCAAATATAAATTTTCTCAGCGCTCCATCGGGTATTGCAGCCCAAGGTCTACTAGGATAGATGAGTTTTTAATGTGTGTCCTAGATTCAGCATCGAACAGGTGTTCAATGTTCAAGTCAATCAGAGGGGTAGGTTAAGTGGTGTACGCTTCAAAGCAACGAACAGACAATAAAACAGCTCAAACGGATATTCCGGTTCTGCTAGATCCCTCTTTACTGAGGGCGGCACGGCAGATTTATCGTACCTATTACGAATCGCAAACTGAATCTTTTCCACGACCCTTGGGGGTTGCCATTGATCGCAATAGCCACCGAGGCAAGTTAATTTTCGCTAGGAAGCCCATTCTGTTGCCCCAGGAACATTTCATTCCCTTCAATCAGTTGGAAGCAGAACTCCATTAAAGGCTCATGGATTCACTCCTAGTAGACTGTCAATTTCAGATTGATGAATGGACGAGGGTGTAGCGGTTATTTTTCGATGGCAAAACCTCTCAGAAAATACTGGATAGACTACTAGGTTTGGGGTGAATGTCAGAGTTTGATTAAACTTGCATCATTTTTGGGTGGGGTCTCAAAATAGTCAGAAGCTTAAATGCTGGCTCTTGAGGCGCTAGGCTTTTGTTATGGATACTTTAATCACAGGGCTGAGCAACTTATTGGTCTTTGCAGTTGGAGCTTGTATTGGCAGCTTCTTGAACGTGGTCATCTACCGGGTTCCTGCGGGAATATCACTGCTTTGGCCTCCGTCTCGGTGCCCCCACTGCCTCCATCGCTTACGTCCTTCGGAAAACCTACCTGTCTTCGGTTGGTTGTGGTTGCGAGGACGGTGCCGCCATTGTCAAAGCCCCATTTCTCCCCGCTATCCTCTGGTGGAAGCAGCGACTGGGGCATTATTCCTATGGGTTTTTGGGACGTTTCACCTGTCGGGGCTCACCCTGGGCTATTGGGCTTTTTTTAGTTGGCTCTTAGCGCTTTCCCTGATTGATCTGGATACGATGACGCTGCCTAATTCCCTGACCCAATCGGGACTGATCGCAGGTTTGGGATTCCAATTTGCTCTAGGATGGTTACCTGCGTTTAATGGGGCAGATGCAGCCCAGCAGTTGATGACGGGAATTGGGGGCGCAGTGTTAGGGGTATGGCTCCTAGACTCGATTACCATCCTTGGCTCCTTGGCCTTAGGACAAGCAGCTATGGGCGGTGGAGATGCCAAGCTGGCAGCTATGATGGGAGCCTGGTTAGGCTGGAAATATTTGTTATTAGCTACTTTTCTAGGCTGTGCGATTGGGGCTTTTGTAGGGGGTGGGGCGATCGCCCTGGGTTGGATCAGTCGCCGACAGCCCATACCCTTTGGCCCCTTTCTTGCCCTAGGAGCCGCGATTTCCGCGATTTGGGGAGAAGCCATCCTATCTGCCTATTTAAGATTGATGCTTCTAGGGACTTAGTTTCTAGGGACTTAGTTTCTAGGGATTTAGTGGAGTCCCAAATGGTTTCGCAGTGCTTGACGCATCACGTCCACGGGTGGAGATTGCTGGATCCACAGTTTCAAGGCGGATGCGCCTTGCTGGACTAGCATTTCTAAACCATCAATCGCGATTAATCCCTGGGCTTTCGCCTGCTGTAGCCATTGCGTAGGATTGGGGGTATAGATCAGGTCATAGGCGATCGCCCCGTTGGGGATCTGACCCATTAAGGCAGCACTGATGGGAGACTCTTCAATGTGGGGATACATGCCTGTAGGAGTGGTATTGACTACCAAGCCCGCTTGGGGCAAGAGATCTGGAAGTTGATCCCAAAGATGAACTGAAAGGTTGATGGGTAAGTCCGTCCAACTTCGCTGAAAATCCTCTAACTTCTGAGGATTCCGGCCCACGACTTGGATGGCAACACAACCTAACTCCGCACACCCTGCCACCACCGCACGGGCAGCCCCTCCATTGCCCAATACAACAACAACGGTTTCGTGCCAGTCTGGTTTTAAGCCTACTAAGGGCGCTAGAAATCCTTCGACATCGGTATTTGTGCCCTTCCAGCCCGTATCGGTACGCCAGACTGTATTCACCGCCCCTACGGCTTGAGCAATGGGGGTGACCTCTGACAATAAGGGTAAAATGGCTTGTTTGTGGGGAATGGTGAGGTTAAATCCCTGCATCCCGATCGCCCAGAGGCCCGCGATCGCCCTTTCGAGGTCGGGGGGAGCTACGGGGAGGGGAAGATAGACATAATCTTGGGCGAGGTGGGCGATCGCTGCGTTATGCATGATCGGCGAGAATGAGTGCTCAACGGGATAACCCATCACCCCTAGGAGCTTAGTAGTACCTGTAATTTTAGTCATCCCTGCATTTTATAGTCATGGGAGTGCTTATGAGAGGTGCGATAGCTCCGATAGCTCCGGAAACTCAATCGAACGGTAGTGAGGGCACTCCTGGCAAGGCCCTAGGGGATTCACTGCACACCGAATATAAGCAGATCGAGCATTAAACTGGCAGGTAATATCCCCCATGTGATGCCCAATCCCTTCAAAATATTGCCGATCAAAATATTGGTGATCCGCTGGGAATCGGGTACTCTGAAGGCTTCTGATTGCGGCTGTGTTCATCGCTGTTCTGAGTCGGTTTCGGGTTTGAACTTCTGTGTGTCGCAACAACCACAAGGACACTAAAGATGGAATGAGACTAATGCTAAAAATCAAGAGTGCTTCGATCACAATGTCACCCCCATTTGCCCTCCCTGATTAGAACCTACGCACTTGTAATCCATGACCTTGATCCTAACGGATCACTTCCCTATAGGGGGGTGAAGGTTGCACCCTAGTCAGCATTCTGTGATCGTCCTAAGCCTCCTG
>JAYKHH010000530.1:0-2993 GCA_035285265.1 Leptolyngbyaceae cyanobacterium
GGGGTTTGTGACTTTTTAATGAGTGCTTCTCCAGAGCAACTCATAGTAAGGGACTTGCGCGAAAATAAAATTCCCATGATGCGTTACGGCTAGCGCCTAACACATCCTACGCTGGGTACACTATTTAATTGCAAATCCCTAAGTGCCCCAGTGTGTGCGATCGTGGACGCTAAAAAGGAGAATCTAAACGCAGGCTTGGGGCAATGTATTGCTGAAATGTTTGCCGCCAAGCTATTCAACGATAAAGAAGACAATGAGATTCCGGTGATTTATGGAGCCGTTACAACCGGAAATATCTGGAAGTTTTTGAGATTAAAAAATACTTTAGTGGAAATTGATTTAACAGAATATTTTATTGGTCAGCTTGGCAAAATACTTGGTATTTTGTCCTTGGGAATCTAGCCTCCAAAACCACTTTCAAGAACAATTCACATGCGTCATTTGCCGTTAAGTCGATTTCGGGGGGCTTTGTTAGGGTGTGCCATTGGAGAAAGCCTAGGGCTTTATTGCACCCATCTAGCAGATGCTAATCCAGTCCGATCTCGTCAGATGTCTTTGCACCTCGACCCAAACCTAGTTCTAGACCAACCTCTGTCTTTCAGTCATAGGCTGCTACTGGCGACAGACAGCTTAATTCAATGCGGGGGACTCGATCTGAAGGATTGGGGCGATCGCATCCATGCTGCCCATCTCTCGGAGCCTTTTAAGCTTCAGGAATCTATGGCTCCCATCTTAGCTATCCCCTTGGCTTTGTTTTTTCACGAAGATAGTGTAAAACTGCGGCAAAAAGTCAACCAGGTGGCGGAGCTTGAACCAGGGAAAGCAGCACAGAAGCAAGGATCATTGGTCCTGGCTGCGGCGATCGCTCAAGCCCTGAACGAAACTCTTCATCCCTGGCGATACTTGCCAACTGTGATTGCCCGTGGGGAAGATGCCTTTAACGCTTCTGGCTTCGGTCAGCAACTCAGACAAGTACAAACCTTATTAGAGCAAGATGCAGGCTTAGATGCCGCGATCGCCCAACTCTGCCCTAGTGACTCGCCTGCTCCTAGGGAAGATCCTGACACGGCGGTTGCGATCGCCTTGTATTGCTGTCTGAGTAGTCTGGAAGATTTTCGCCTCAGCGTCATCAGAGCCATTCGCACCGGTTATCAACTGCCTCTGACCGTTGCTCTGACCGCAGCCCTTTCGGGTGCTCATAACAGTACTGCTGATATTCCTGTGGCGTGGCGGATTGCTTTGAACCGAGCAGCCATGAGCGATTCGTCCTTAGGCGTTATCCATCCTATCCCTGCAGAGGCTCAGATTTTACAACACAGTGATCGCTTGTTTGCGGCTTGGTGTGGCACCTATGACCCCAAATCTCAAGTGAATGCGATCGCTGCTATAGCAGCTCCTCACATGATTCGGCCTCGCTAGGATAGCTAGGGATTGATCTGGAATGGCTAGTCGTCTGGCAAGCAGATTTTGCAGGGTTCCTAACCCTTCAAAACCCTGAAAAGTGGTTCTTCTGGCTAGAGATAACCCAGCAAAGTTCTTTTGGTGAACTACTAGGAATTGCTCAGGATCGTAGCCCTGCCCAAACAACCCACCGCCTCAGTTTTGTCTTCTGGGAAAGTCTGCTACTCTTAAAAGGGATCACGCCCCTAGTCAATAGTGGGTATGCATACTGGCTCACGCCAAGACTAGGGCTGCTATTCAGCGTATTCATGAAGACCATTCAGTCGTTGACTCAGCAGCTTGAAAAAAACCTTTCTTCAAACAAACTTTACCTAAGTCTGAAGCGGGGAGGCAAAACGCGGCTAAACAAACACGGGGGATTTCATCCACCTATCGTGTTGATAGTGACCGTTGCTTCTCTGACCAGCGTAATTGGCTATCGCTTCTATAATGAACCTCAACTGGATGTTGGTACAATTGCACCTCAAACGATTACGGCACCTCGGTTTGTCAAGGTTGAAGATGTTAAAAGTACTGAACTAAAGCGCCAAGAGGCTCGTACAGGAGCTGCCCCTGTATTGATGCTGAATGAAGCCGCAAATCAGAAAATTTATCGGGATCTTGAGCACGCCCTCGCCAAGGGGAATGAGTTCCGGCAGCGAGCAGGCATATTCCCGTTTGTGAAGACGAGCATTTTATCAAATACAACCCAACTCTACGTTCGTCAAACCGTTGAAACGGAGTGGCAAGAGGTATTGGATACCATCCGCCAGCCTACCACTGCCAACCAGCTTTTAATGCGTTCTGTGGAGCCTACTTTAAATGAGCAGCTAGCCGTTCGCCCAAGTTTGCTCAACGCTTCCCAGCAACAAGCAATTGCTGAACTAAAGGCATATCGTCAGTCCACGACTGCCCAGGATTTAGCGATCCTCTTAGAGAAGATTGACAAGGTACGTTGGAATTATTTAATGGCCGTATCTAGCCTGACGGAAGCGAGTAACGTTGAGGCAACGGCCTTCTATGATTTATCCCTATTTAGCCTCTCGGATTCAACCTGGGCACAGGTGCAAACTGAGGTTACCCAAATTACACGGCGCATGGTCAGCCAGGGCATCCATCCTGGACTCCCCAAAAGTTTATTACAGCAGGCCATTCAACAACAGATCGGAGCTTCCATTCCGCCGTCCATAGAACCTTTAGTACGCAAGCTGTTGGGGACTGTATTGCAGCCCAATTTAGTGAAAGATCCAGAACAAACTAAGTTCTTAGCTGAACAAGCCGCTCAAGCGGTTGAGCCTGTGATGGTGACGGCTGAAGCTGGTGTGGTCATTGTTAAGGCAGGGGAAAAGATTAGTCAGCCAGCCTTTGTGCTGTTAGACCATTTTGGTCTAAGTCGGCGGGCCATTAACTGGTGGGCACTATTTGGGTTTGGTGGTTTAATTAGTGCTGCGGTCTATATTATTTGGCGGGTAGAGCACGCTTTTCAGCTCAATCTGCGACGGCGCGACCACTGGCTCTTATTTTTATTAACCCTGAGCACTCCGTTGCTGATT
>JAYKHH010000531.1:0-4999 GCA_035285265.1 Leptolyngbyaceae cyanobacterium
TAGTGAGCAGGTGTATCGTATTTATCTCAAGGAATTGGGCGAAATTGAGCAGTTGCCGCTAGGAGTAGCCTTGATGGTATTAACGACCGTGACACCCGCCAAAGCACCAGCCGTAGCCAAAACATTAATCGCTAGGGCCGAGCAGACTCCAGACAGTCGTGGCACCATAGAGATGATTACGACGATTATGGCCTACAAATTCACCCATTTAAGTCGGCAGGAGATCGAGCAAATGTTGGGAGTTAGCTTACAGGAAACCCGCGTATATCAAGAAGCGAAGGCGGAGGGTCGCCAGGAAGGTCGCCAGGAAGGCGAGCGATCGCTCCTACTCCGTCAACTCACCCAGAAGTTTGGAACTCTGTCTGATCATCTGGTGGAGCCAATCAACACCCTGACACTGGAACAACTAGAAGCTTTGGCGATCGCCCTGTTGAATTTCCAGCAAGTGACAGATCTAGAACATTGGTTGAAAGGATACCGATAACCTCTTGGGCGCAACGGGAAGCCCTAGCAGGTGCCATTGGGACGATGGGGTCAACACCTGCCATCAGGAAAGGAACCCATTTCGCGCAGTCAGGATGATGAGCAGGTCGTCGCGATCGCTATTTATCAACTCCAGTCCCGCTAAATCTCTACAGAATTCTTGCATCCAGCGCTACTGTCTGGTCAGCTACATTGTTCAGAGCCTTCTCTGCCCAAGGCGTGATTTTATGGGCTTCTAGGGCTCAGTAGGATGGCGATGAATCATGGCATCCGACGAGAAACTGATTATGACCCTGAATGCAGAGCAACTTCGGTTACAAGAGACCCGCGATCGCCAAATTCCCTGGAAGAAATGGGGGCCATACCTCAGTGAGCGCCAATGGGGAACGGTTCGGGAAGACTACAGTGCCCTAGGTAATGCCTGGGACTATTTTAGCCACGACCAATCTCGCTCCCGTGCCTATCGGTGGGGAGAAGATGGCATTGCTGGGATTTCCGACGATCAGCAGCAACTTTGTTTTGCGATCGCCCTTTGGAATGGCAAAGATCCCATCCTGAAGGAGCGCTTATTTGGACTCACCAACTCGGAAGGCAATCATGGGGAAGATGTCAAAGAGTACTACTTCTATCTGGATAGCACCCCCACCCATTCCTACATGAAGTATCTCTACAAATACCCCCAGGCAGCCTATCCCTATGTGAATTTGGTGGAAACCAACCGATCCCGCAATGCCTATGAGCTAGAGTATGAACTCTTAGACACCGATATCTTTGATCAAGATCGTTACTTTGATATTTATGTAGAGTATGCCAAGCAGTCCCCCGAAGACATCCTGATTCAGGTCACGATGGTAAACCGAGGCCCCGATCAAGCCGAGCTACATCTGTTACCCACCCTCTGGTTCAGAAACACTTGGTCCTGGCATCCCGATCAAGCGAAGCCCATTCTGAGACAGACAGATGACAGTGAGCACACGAGCACCCTCGTTGCCTCCCATCCTCAACTCGGCGATCGCTATCTTTACT
Source organism: Leptolyngbyaceae cyanobacterium (assembly GCA_035285265.1). Taxonomy (GTDB): domain Bacteria; phylum Cyanobacteriota; class Cyanobacteriia; order JARCMD01; family JARCMD01; genus JAYKHH01. Next base: position 1,510 of record JAYKHH010000531.1, read on the forward strand.
GCGATGCTAGCGTGCCGTTGCTCTTTACCGAAAACGAAACGAATACAGAACGGATCTTTGGCACCCCCAACGCCTCCCCCTACGTCAAAGATGGCATTAACAACTATGTAGTGCTTAATCGTACCAATGCCGTCAATCCCCAGCAAGTGGGAACCAAAGCCTCCGCCCATTACCAGTTAGTCCTGGGCGCAGGTCAAACCCAAACGATTCACCTTCGCCTCACCCATACCCCACCCCCTGAGACAGACTCTCAAGTGATGCAAGGGTTTGCTGAAAACTTTCAAGCTCGACAACAGGAAGCAGATACCTTCTATGAGAACGTCATTTCACAGAATGTTTCCGAGGATGCTCGCAATGTGATGCGACAAGCGTTGGCAGGTTTGTTATGGACTAAACAGTACTATTACTACGATGTGGGAGAGTGGCGGAAGGGAGATGAAGTTCACAAATACCTAGCGGCCAATCGCAACACGGGTAGAAACCAAAGTTGGTTTAATTTGGTTGCTGAAGACATTATTTCCATGCCCGACAAGTGGGAATATCCCTGGTTTGCGGCCTGGGATCTCGCCTTCCATACCATTCCCCTCGCCCTCGTGGATCTCGATTTTGCCAAAGAGCAACTGGAGTTGATGATCCGCGTTTGGTATATGCATCCCAACGGTCAGCTTCCGGCCTATGAATGGAATTTCAGCGATGTTAACCCTCCCGTTCATGGACTGGCAGCTTGGCGCATTTATCTTCAAGAACAACAACAACGAGGCCAGGGCGATCGCGATTTTCTAGCCCGAATTTTCCAAAAACTACTGATGAACTTTACCTGGTGGGTCAACCGGAAGGATGTGGAAGGCAAAAACGTCTTTCAGGGTGGATTCCTGGGCTTAGATAATATCGGCATCTTCGATCGCAGTGCGCCCTTACCCACGGGCGTCAGCCTGACGCAATCCGATGGCACCAGTTGGATGGCCATGTACTGCCTAAACCTGATGCAAATTGCCCTAGAACTCGCCAAGGAAGATCCGGTTTATCAAGAGATGGCCTACAAGTTCTATGAACACTTTGTTCACATTGCCGCCGCCATGGATCGAGTCGGAATTCATGAAGATGAACTCTGGGATCAGGAAGATGGTTTCTTCTATGACTTTCTCCAATTACCGAATGGTCAGGCGATCCGCATCAAAGTCCGGTCACTGGTAGGCTTGCTATCCCTCGGTGCAACGCTAGTCATGTCTGGTGAACACTTGCATCACCGCACTCCAGAGCTAGAGAAACGACTCCTTTGGCTTACCCAACATCATCCCGAACTTACCCAAACCCTGACCAATTTAGACAAACCAGGGCCTACCGGAATGCGGATGCTGTCTGTCCTGAATGAAGATAAACTGCGACGCATTCTCGCTCGACTGTTAGATCCGGCAGAATTTCTCAGTGACTATGGAATTCGCTCCATGTCACGGTTTTATAAAGATCATCCTTTTATCTATTCAGACAGAGGGCAATATTTTCGAGTGGATTATGAACCCGCTGAATCCACAACCGGGATGTTTGGGGGGAATTCCAACTGGCGAGGCCCGATCTGGTTTCCGATGAACCTAATCTTGATCGAGGCATTGCTGAAATTGCATTGTTATTACGGCAATGAGTTTAAGGTGGAATGCCCGACTGGTTCAGGGCGGATGCTGACCTTACTAGAAGTGGTTGATGAGCTTGCCAATCGATTGACCCAAATTTTTCTCCGTAACGAGGAGGGCGAGCGACCTGTCTATGGTGAAACTAAAAAGTTTCAAACTGACCCCCATTGGCGGGATCTGATTTTGTTCTATGAATACTTCCATGGCGACAATGGCGCGGGGATTGGAGCCAGTCATCAAACGGGATGGACAGCCTTAGTGGCTACCATGATTCAATTACATGCCGAGGGACTAGAAACTTACCGTCCCGAACCCGTGGAACAGACTGAACTGCAACCCAAACAACGAGAAGCAAGTCTGTTATCCAGTTAATCAATGTCAAGCAGGACTTACACAGTCCTCACAAATTTATCGGGGCTTTGGGTTTTGTTGCAGGGCTACAGCCCTGCAACAATCCCCAACTGCGTAAGTCCTGTCAAGGAGAAGTGACTATTAGACTTCGGCAGCAATGAACCCCTGGGTAGGGGCCTGGCAGTGCCATGCCCTCATGGAGAAGAGTGGACGGATTCACGCCCAAGACTCCTAGTGCTCTGTCAAGGAAATGTTGACGGGTCGAAGACCCATCAAAATTAAACTCTCATCCACTTCTCAAGATTTCACTGCCCGTCAAAAATTAGTTGACCAACCACTAGGGGGAAGCTATTTTCCCTCTGCCGACAGCGGTTTTGATTGGCGATACCTGATCTGGGTTAGGGCGTAGCATGTTTCCGATGAATGGAAGCGACTCCATCGCAAGGCTGAATTGCCCCGAATCCTAGGCTATTCCTCCAGGTAGATAGCCATACAAGAGCTTTTTGGGAGAATAAGCGAACGTATTCTTCACCACATGAGAATTACCAGTCAGCATCAATTTTATACGCTGCGTAAATTGTTTCATTCACCTTCCTTAGCGCAAAAATATCATTATGGTTCCAGCTAAGATTCTTGTAGTTGAGGATGAGCCAGCTATTCGTCAGCTTGTTCATCGATTTCTGGCGAAGAAAGACCATCAAGTCGAGTCTGCTGCCGATGGGAAAACTGCCTTGGCTATTTTTGATCAATTCAATCCTGAATTGGTGATCCTAGATATCAATCTCCCCGACACCAATGGCTATAAGCTCTGTCAGGAAATGCAGAGCCGGACTCATGTGTTTGTGTTAATGCTGACCAGCCGCGCTGATGAAGCCGATAAAATTAGAGGTTTTACGCAAGGTGCCGATGATTACCTGATTAAACCCTATAGCCTTAAAGAGCTAGAGGTTCGAGTTGATGCCCTGTTAAAGCGCATCCAAGCTCCGAAACCTAGCGACCAAGCCTGTCTGGTTTTTGCTCAGCTCGTGATTGATCCGGTTCGTCGGGAAGTAACTCTCAATGACGAAAACGTTCCCCTGACTACTTTGGAGTTTGACTTACTCCATTTTCTGGCTAGTCATCCAGGTCGAGTTTGGCGGCGGGCTGAACTGATTCAAAAAGTCTGGGACTATGACCATGTTGGCGATCAGCGAGTTGTCGATGTCCATATTGGACAGATTCGTAAAAAAATCGAAATTGATACCAGCCAACCGATTTTGATTCAAACAGTGCGGGGGGTAGGTTACAAATTTGAAATTCCAGCCAGCATCCAACCTTTTACTCCAGGAGGAGTAGATAAGATACCAGTCCTGGCTATTCGGGGAAGTGTAGCCTCATGAGGCTTACCTGCCAAGGATGAATGTCCAGGGAGAGGACTGCGTGGGCTATAGATGAGTTCAGGAGGGCGCAAGCTTTGCGCCCCTACAGCAATACACTCTTTTTGGGAAATCACCTGACACCTGACACCTAAT
>JAYKHH010000532.1:0-3528 GCA_035285265.1 Leptolyngbyaceae cyanobacterium
CCACCAAATTGTTGCCACCGACTAAACTCGCCTTAAGGGAAAAGTCCGTTATGAACCGATGGGTTTCGAGTTGTTGCCGAAGAAATTCACGTTTTACCCGTGTCTATGGCGGTTATTTTGTTTATAACTGGAATGGTTCAAGCTGGGTTCAAATAGACGGATCGGTACTTGAGATTGCTGTTCAAGCTGATGGCTCTCCTTGGGTGATCAATGAGTTTGGTACTGTTTTCAGACGAGTATCAAAACCAAAATAGGCTCGGTTAATAGTTACTCGGTACAATATGGGTGCGTTGCTTGTTCACAATGCACCATTTTTTTGATCTTACCTGTGCGATCGCCCCGACCGTCTCAAAAAACGAGTTGGGGGCAGTGCCTCAGCGATCTCACCATCCCAGTTCACCTCATCCTGACTGTACTAGATGGACAGGCGATCTGTTTTTTGCCTCGCACTCTCAATAGGTCAATGAGCGATCGCCCATACTAGAATTTAGATACCAGTCTGGGTTGGAGTAATTCTTATGTCTCTTCAAGAGCTTCAAGAGCAAGCCTACAAACTATCGGTGAGCGATCGACTGACCCTGGTTAGTGCCATCATTCAATCCCTGCAAACGGTTACACAAACTGAGGACTGGCAATATTTAGTTACTCGTCCTCATCCCTGGCGGAAACAACTCTACCTTAAAGGACGTAAATTACTTGCCTCAACCATCTGGCAAGACTTAAGTGCTAATGAGATGTCACCAGAGCAAGCAGCCGAAAACTGGGATTTACCTCTCTCTGCCATTGATGAAGTGATTCGTTACTGTGAGTATAACCAAGACCTTCTTAAACTAGAAGCCAATGAAGAACGCTACCGCTTAGAAGGCAGAGGAGTTACCCTTGAGTCTACGAATGCAGCTTGACGTAGACACCCTTAGGTGGCTTCCCGAAGGGTGGATTCTCAGGCAAAGTATCTGGTCAATCTCCTTCAAGCAGCGGGGCATGACGTTATTACAGTCAATGAGTTGGGCTTAATGAGCCGTCCAGACTCGGTGGTGTTAGACCATGCAAAGCAGGAAGGGCGCGTACTGCTAACTCGTAACTGTAATGACTTCCAAGAACTGCATCAAGCTAATCCAAGACATGCTGGGATATTGGCAATTTATCAAGACCCTGATCCATCCAAGAACATGAGCTATCAAACCATTGTCAAAGCGATCGCCAATCTGGAAGCAGCAGATTATTCGTTTGAGAACCAATTTATTATCCTCAATCAGTGGAATTACTAGCCTAGAGTTAGTACAATTTACTCCTTGATCCACTACAGAATTTTAGTTATGGAGTGTAGTACTGTTAAACAAACGCGCTATTTTGTGTAGGGTGCGTGGCGAGCAAGCAAATATACCCTTGTCAAGAGCTTGACGGGGAGTAGATTGCCTGAAAAGTGCAGCGCTTAAAATTACATTAGAGTCAAGGACAATTCTAATTTTATCCATCGATGATAGACTGCAAAATCTCCGGTGTTAGTCCGTTTTCTAAAGCTTCATCACTCAGTTTATCCATCGTATTTTGCAATGTACTAATTTTTAGAGCTTGTCTCATCCATTGATTAATTAAGGTCTGAATTTTTTGCTGTTGTTCTGGCTGTGATGCTTGGAAAGCTTGGGCAATGTCTGGATCGATTTGAATGGCGATCATTGTCATGATATTTACCTCATTACATTTTCGCTAGATCTTTCTGTCTCTTTCGGGTTGAGGGTGCTACCCATAAGGTAAGCTTTAGGACTTTTCTCAAATTATCGCTGATCGCTTGAGCAGGTGTCAGTTTTAGGGTGCGTGGCAGTCAAGCAAAGGGTGCATTGGCTACCGCTTCCCCTAGGGTATCTATGTTTTTTATGGGTAGCTAAGCTTTTGTTCCGGACCTATCTGCCTAGCTTATTCGGAACCCCTTTACATCCCCCTGGAATGCTAGCCCGCGTTTTTGAGCCTCCCCAGGCACAGCAATAATAGCGCTGTTCCTCAGACAATTGCTGTACGCCAGTTAAATCCGCATTTTCGACTACGGCTCCCGTGTGTACCCCGGTTCGATAGTCCGGCGGTTCGGTGCGACTGCGGGGAGAAGCATTCTCAGCTTTGCCATAAAATAGGCGCGTGCCATTCAAGTCTGCTCCCCGAAGTTTGGCATTGAGCAAAATAGTGCGGGAAAGGTTGGTTTTGACTAAATCACAGCGATTCAGGTTCGCCCGAATTAAATTGATCTCACTTAAATCCGTCCAGCGCAGGTCGGTGGTAGCCAGGTTTGCCCCCGCCAACATGACCCCTAGATCAATGACGCGAATGCCATGCAAACGATCTTCTTCATACCCCCCTGATCCATCTAAAATAGCTCGACCTAGGCGGCGATCGCGCTTCAGGGGAGTCAATAACTTGGCACGGGAGAGAAACCGAATAATTTTAGCTTTGCCTTCTGCATCCACACTGCTGAGAATGGCAGCAGTGCGCCCTTCCGCGATCGACCGTTCCTGAGGCCAATCTTCCAGCAAGCCTTCCTCATCTAGAACCAGGTCTGAAACCCCTTGAAAGTAGGTATCAATGGTTTGTTGCTGGGTAATAGTATTTTGCTGAATCGTTAGGTCTTTGGAGATGACATACTGCCTCCAAGCAATATAAACCGCCAGAACCGCGATCAGAATTTGTCCTAAGGCACCAAAGACTTCACCCAAAGCACCGACCGCATCCCAGTTCGCCTGACCGAGCCAATTGACAAACCGTTGCCTCCATCCGCCCAACTGCAAAAAGCCAAGGATGGCAGCTAGGAGCGCCACGATGCCAATCAGAAGCGAGGACTCTTGCTCTGAAACCAGCTCCACCAAAATCGGCTGGAGAGTAGGCCAAATAATTCGCACCGAAAGCAGCAGAGTCACGGTGGAACCCGCTAGCGACAGCCAAAAAATATTGAGAACAAACCCGGCAATCAACACCCCTAAAGCAACTAAGGTGAGTAGCGACAGGGGTAAGCGACCTGTTCTGCCCGCGTCAGAAAAAGGGTTGTCCGCCGCATCAAAATCAGACCGATCCTCAGTAGGGGAGCTAGAGGCATTGATTGCCAGGGTGGCAGAATGTCGCACCAGGGTACTTTCGGCTTGGGCACCTTTGCCATTAGGGCTAGAGTCAGCAGTTTGGTCATCCTCAGAGAAAGGTGAATGAGCAGCGTGAGGCTGAGGAGAGTTTGGGTCAGTCGTCATGAAATGTTACCCCTCAGACCGTAGTGGTTTCTACTAATTGATTTTCTTGCCGCAGGTAAACCTGGATAAAGGGATCAATCTCTCCATTCATCACATCGGCGATCGCCGTCGTTTCTACCCCCGTTCGTAGATCCTTGACCATTTGATAGGGATGAAACACGTAGTTGCGGATTTGGTTACCCCAGGCTGCTTCTACCATATCACCCCGAATATCAGCAATTTCTTTAGCCCGTTGCTCTTGAGCCACAATTAACAGCTTGGCCTTGAGGATCGCTAAGGCTTTTTCTTTGTTTTGCAGTTGCGA
>JAYKHH010000533.1:0-2942 GCA_035285265.1 Leptolyngbyaceae cyanobacterium
TTCACCCATACCTGAGAGAGTTTCTATGCGAATTCTAGTTGTAGAGAATAACGAGCTTGCTGCCCATCAGTTAACAGGCATCCTTGCTCACCAAAACTATGCAGTTGAAGTGGCGGCAGAGGAGCAAGCAGCCTGGGAATTGGTGCAAGCCTTTGACTATGACTTGATTTTGTTGAATGTCCTGTTACCCAAACTGGATGGCATTCGTCTTTGTCGAAAACTACGGGCGCAGGGATGGCAAATGCCGATTTTGCTGCTTACAGAAAGAGATGGCAGCCACGATAAGGCAATTGGGTTAGATGCAGGGGCAGATGATTATGTGGTGAAGCCTTTTGATGAAGAAGAATTAGTGGCACGGATCCGGGCGCTGCTCCGTCGGGGAGGCCCAATTTCTCAACCTGTACTGGAGTGGGGAAACCTACGGCTTGATCCCAGTAGTTGTGAGGTTACCTATGGAACTAAGCTACTTTCGTTAACTCCAAAGGAATACGCACTTCTGGAGCTGTTTTTGAGAAGTAGTTCCCGTGTCTTTAGTTGTGATGCCATTTTAGAACACCTGTGGGCTTACGAAGATACACCTGGAGAGGAGGCAGTACGGACGCATGTGAAAGGGTTACGCCAGAAATTTAAAGCAGTGGGACTGCCGACGGATGTGATTGAAACCGTTTATGGGATTGGCTACCGGTTAAAACCGCTCAAGGCTCTGACTACTGCTTCACAGGCAAAGGTATTATCCCATCGCCTAGCTCCTCCGCTATCCTGTGGTCAGGTGCCGTCAGGAACTGTAGTTGCCCTGCCTTTCTGCCAGGAAGTTCTGCCGTTGTTACTAGTGGTTGACCGCGATCGCTCTCTGGCAGAGGCGTTGGTTAATGAAGCAACTCGCTGGGGATTTCAAGGCGCGATCGCCCTGAACCTAGATACTGCACGGGAGCAGTTGTCCCACGCTCATCCGAGGGTGGTGCTGTTAGATCCTGACTTGGATGCCACAATGTCAGACGGCTTAGCGCTGCTAGCAGAGCTACACCACAGTGACCCAACTGTCCCGATTATTGTGTTGACTGCCCACGATAGTTTAAAGGAGCGTATCGAGGTGGCTCGCCAAGGTGGACATACCTTTTTGCATAAGCCAGTCTCGCCTACTCAAGTTCTAGAGACGGTAACCCAGGTTTTGTACCAAACCGATCCAGTAGAAGCTAAGGTCATGATTGTGGATGATGACCCTCAAATTCTAACGGTGCTCCATACTGTACTCGAACCCTGTAGGCTAAAGCTGACAATGCTGGATGATCCCAGGAAATTTTGGGAAACCCTAGAAGCCTGCTCACCTGATTTACTGATTCTGGATGTAGACATGCCTGATTTGAGTGGCATTGACCTTTGCCAAGTGGTGCGGAATGATGCCCATTGGAATGCGCTACCTGTTCTATTCCTTGCTGCTCACACTGAGACAGCGGTGCTGAATCAAGCCTTTGCTGTAGGTGCAGATGACCTCGTGAGCAAACCGATTGTTGGATCGGAACTGGTAACCCGTGTTCTCAATCGTTTGGAGCGGATCAAGGTGCTCCATCAGTCTACGGACGCTGCACTTTACCAGACGAAACGAGGTAGGTGCAGGGATGGGGCGATCGCTAGACCCGCATCCACCCATTATTGCTAGAGCAAGAATTTGATTATTTTTCTGTTTGGGTGGAGCTAGGGTTTGCCGAGTCCTAAGCGGTAAACGGGTGAGCCTAAACGGGTTGCTGTCCGTAGAATGGTAAGGCTTCTGACCATTGGGGCCTTTCACCTTGAAGCCATTGATGATGCGCTAACTCCAGCACGCCCATTACATCTGCGCCTAAGTTACCTTCTGCATGAATGAGATGGTAGGGGGTATTCCAGGTTTTTAGGGTGTGTTCCCAGGCTGAGATCGCCATCACGCTATCCGGCACCAAAGTTTTAAGACCTGTATCCAGAGGATCCACTTGGTAAATACCGCCAAATATTTCTCCTCGCTGAGCAGGCATTTGAACGGCGATCGCTTCCTTCCGATCTTTTGCGTGTGACCAGGCGGATGCTGCTAAGGTTGAGATCGCAAAGAGGGGAATCTCTAGTTGTTGGGCTAAGGTACGAGCTGTCACGACGCCAATGCGGTTACTGGTAAAGCTGCCGGGACCTTTGGCAACAGCGATAAATGCCAAGTCTGACCAGGCTTGAGGATGGATAAACTCTGCCAGATGCAGATGTAAGTGGGTAGAGAGGGCACGGCCTAGTTCCCAGGTTTGGTGGCGGTACTCTCCCGCACAGTTACTAAGCGCCAGCCCCAGTTCTGGACTACTGGTGTGGATGGCTAGGGCAGATTGAGTGGGGTAGAACTCTATTGGCATCAGTTAATCCCCGACTCATGATTTATTAATCTAGACATACTGATAATAGGCTCTACTGCTAGTAGGCTAAAGGACAATCACAAGCCCCTTGGCAAGGAAGTATTTAAAGATGGAATCCTACTATAAACCAGAGCACTTGGCGCATTTTGGTCAAATCAGCGAAGGTAGCCCAGAGTTAGCCGATAAGTTTTTCGCTTACTATGGGGCGGTTTTTGCGGAGGGTGCGCTCTCAGGACGGGAGAAGGCGTTGATTGCCTTGGCTGTAGCCCATACAGTGCAATGCCCTTACTGCATTGATGCCTATAGTAAGGAGTGCTTGCAACAAGGATCTGACTTGGAGCAAATGACAGAAGCCGTGCATGTAGCTACCGCAATCCGAGGGGGGGCTTCTTTGATTCATGGTTTACAGATGCTAGACCACGTTAAAAAGCTCACGATGTAGTGAAAAAACCACCACAAAATAATTGTTAATCACCGTTAGCTAGTTCTGAACAGAAAGGTTTTGTCTTGAAATGTTTGAATTGATACAAGAATCCGAAATGGTGCCCGATCTGGATCTGAGCAGTCCGGCAACAG
>JAYKHH010000534.1:0-6672 GCA_035285265.1 Leptolyngbyaceae cyanobacterium
CCGCCACCACTGGCAACTTGAATGGTACCGCCTAACTGCTCTGCTAGGCGCTTCACCAGGGCTAGCCCCAAGCCTGTGCCGCCATGCTTCCACGGATCGCCGTTGGGAATGCGGTAGAACTTGTCAAAGATGCGATCGCGCTCACTCGCAGGAATTTCCACCCCCGAATTGCTGACGCTGAGCACTAATTTTTCTGGAACCCGATGGGCCTTCACGGTAATCACGCCACTGGGGGGCGTGTATTTGCAGGCATTGTTCAGCAATTCCGTGAGAATTCGACTCAGGATAGAGGGGTCTGTGATCAGGGTAGGTAAATCAGCCGGAATTTCAACAGTTAAGCTTTGTTGTTGGTTTTGGGTTTGCTCAACAAAGGGCTGGAGCAGGTTAGGAATCCAGGCTTGTAGGGTAATCTGGGTCACGCTTAAGGGTTCAAATGCCTGATCTAAGCGAGAGAGATCCAGCAGATTGTTAATCAAGCTAATTTCCCGTTGGCACTCCTCCTGCAAGATGCGGAAATACCGCGCCACCTTCTCCGGACTACTACTAAATCCACCTTCTTGTTTAAAGCAGTATTCCAGCATATGAACGGCCATTTTGATACTGCTCATGGGGGTGCGTAACTCGTGGGAAACCGTACTGAGAAAGTCATCCTTGAGATGATTGAGCTGTTCTAAGGCTTTCACTTGCGCCTGGGAAGAGCGGTAGAGTCGGGCTTGGCGAATGGCGATCGCACACTGGTTAGCAATCTGTTGGACTAAGCGGAGTTCTGAGTCCTTAAAACCATAATCTCGCTCACCATAATCTCGCTCATTGATGAGATGGAGATCGCCAATCACCCCATGATGATCAAAAATGGGGCAGGCTAGCACCCCTACCCGATCCTGGATCGAATTAGAGCTAGGGGTACATCGCTGGAAGTACTCTCCTCTTAACAACTGACTGTAGATCTCAGGAGACTCCCGCATTGAAAACACATGACTTTGAAAGGAGTGGGCAGAAGTCGTGTACTCGTAGCACAGGGTAGCTGTTTGTTGTTCAAGGTCATAGAGCGTTGCATGACAGGACTTTACCCCTAAACCTTGTCCTAATTCTTCTACTACCGTTTGTAGGATTTGGGATTCATCCAGGCTATCGCGCACCTTATCTGTAATGCGTTTGAGCAATGCTTCAAAATCTAATGCCTGCTGTAGTTCAAGGGTATATTGTTGCCTCGCCACCTCTGCTTGCTTGAGTTCGGTAATATCATGCATACTGACGACGGCTCCCAGCTTTCTGCCCTCCGAGTCAAAGAGTGCCCGTCCACTAGAAAGCAGGCTCCTGACCGACCCCTGATTGGGAGCAATCACCAACTCTACATTTCGGAGTAACTCTCCCTGAAAGGCACGAAAGAGCGGAATCTCCTCCCTGCTCATCAGGGCTTTACCGTCAGGAAGATATAGGTCATAGTGTTGCGCCCACTGTTCCGCAGGCAAAGGCATTGCCGGTAAACCATGCAGTTCCCGCGCTGCTCGATTGAACAGGACTAAGATTCCCTCAGCATCACAGGCAACAATGCCATCTTCAACGGTTTCTAGGACGGCATTCAGAAATTCTCGTTCTTTCTGAAGCACTTCTTCCATCTGCTTGCGCTCCGTCACATCTTTCATGAAGCAGTAGTGCCCCGTCCGGTTCTTTTGGGAGTCATAGCTCGTTACCATGACGAGCTGCTTATAAAAAACAGAGCCATCTTTGCAGATACCCCTTGCTTCCACCTCAACTTTGCCGTTAGCTAACATTTGCTGATAAGCCAGGAGCATTCTCTCTAGATCTAGGGCATGAACGGTGAGTTGCCAATCCATCCCGATCATTTCCTCAGGGGTATAGCCAATTCTGCTGGCATAGGCCCCATTCACCGCCACATAACGCCCGTCAATATCTAATTGAGCAATACCCTCCACCGCATTCTCTAAGGCCAAACTCAAGGTACGCCGTTCTTCTTCCACCTGTTGGCGCTCATTAATTTGTTGCTTTAGCTCTTGATTGGCAGCTTCCAATTGGGCCGGACTCGGCAGTTCTAACACTTGAGGGACTAAATTCAAAAGCTGCCCAGCGGTGTAGAGTGATACGGTTGCAGTGACGAGCTTCATGGAACCAGATAGCCAGTAGGTCGGGTGCCACAGCGTCCAGACTCCCATCAAGTGCGTCGTGCCGCAGGCAACAATGAAGGAGCTAAACAGTAAGAACATCCAATTAAATGGCAAGTCTCGCCGCTTGCGAACTACATAAAACAACGAGATAGGAATGGAATAGTAGGCGATCGCAATCAGCAGATCCGAGATCACATGGAGCCAAACCAGTCCGGGCTTCCATAAATAGCAGTGACCGTGGGGAATAAATTCCTTTGAGAACAACAAGTGGTCGAGGAGACTTGGCATACGTATCTACTCCTAGCTGCTCAACTCTAGAGCTGAGCACAAATCCCTATCTAAGGAACTTGCTTCAATCGTTCCTATGACCCTGTTTTAGCTAAAATCTGGCTTGTTACCCGCAGGGGAAATGATAACGATGCTTTCTGTAATTTCCCTCTGTCAAGCTTTCGTGGAACGGAGGATATAATCTCACTGGGCTTGAAAAACGCAAATTTTCCTTGCCATTTCATAGCGTTGCTTGCTGAGACCGATCCTGAAAAATTCGCTGTTTCTGACGATTTCCGATTAGCTTTGCGCCTAGGCTTTCTACACGACGATAGAGAGAGAGCGGCATCAACCACAGTAGGCACGCGGCTGTCCAAATGCTGAGGGTGCGACGAGGCTCTTCGCACAGGATGGCGGGATAGGTACAGAGCGCCCGATGAATCAGGGGCATCGCCACATCTCCAGACTGCATCCGAATTGCACTGCGAGCCAGATACCGAAATTCATAGGCCATCGCCATTGGCTCCAATGGAATAATTTGCTCAGGGGCGTAGGTGCGGATTTTTCTGAGGACTTGCTGCCAAGACTCCAATTGCCTGAGGAAATTAGCCGATAGACCACCCGTATTGACACGATAGAGGGTCAGTGGCTCTGGGATGCCTTCAATCTTCCAGGCAGTTTGCAGGACAATTCGTAGCCAACACTCGATGTCTTCGGAGCGACGAAACTGCTCATCAAAATAAAAATCCTCGAAGTCACCGGTTCGAGGATCTTGAAATTGAGGATCTTGAAATTTAATGGCTGCAAACACTTCTCGCCGAATCACGGGAGCCGATCCATTACCGATGGGACTTCCCCGCAATAAACAGGGCAGATCAATATCCGTGAGGGGAGACATCAGATAGGTACCTAAGGGATTTCCGGCCTGATCGATAAAGGCGGAACGACTAAAGCTAACGCCAACGGTGGGCGAGGCTTCGAGATGCTGAACATGCCTTTCTAGTTTTTCAGGGAGCCATAGATCATCCCCATCCAGAAAGGCTAAGTATTCCCCTTGGGCGTGGCGAATGCCTGTATTCCTGGCCCCGGCTAATCCCCGATTGGCTTGACGAATAATGGTGATCCGAGGATCAGTAAATTCCTCACAGATAGCTACACTGCGATCGGGCGAACCATCATCAATAATCAATAATTCAAAATTTATATAGGTTTGAGCTAGTACCGAGCGCACGGCAGCAGCAATATAGGCTTCGACTCCGTAGACCGAGATGATCACAGAAACTTTTTTCATGGAGTTTTTAGGTTCAGAATCGAGAATCTAAAATCTAAAATTTCTTAAAACCTGTCTGAAATGGCTTAATCAATGCCCGAACCGATCCCCCCTAACCCCCCTTAAAAAGGGGGGCAATACTCTCAAAGCCCCTCCTTTTTATAGGCGACGCCTTCCCGCAGGGTAGGGGGATAGGGGGGATCCAAACGTCTCGCCAACTTAATCAATAGGTGTCAAACAGGTTTTCAGTCCCCTGGGCTAAAAGAAATTTACTCCTGGAATCCGCATCGCAGTTCCCCCTAGAGTGGGAATCTCAGTAAAGGTTCATTCGCAAGATAGACTTGGAACGGAAGACTTGTGTAGGGCTTTGCTTGTATGACTGTGCTTTTACAGGTTCATGACCGGAGTGTGACGGCTGACGAAATCATTCCTTTGCTGACGGGTTATCAGTTGTTGCCGCAGTTGCTACGAGAATTGATTGTGGATCAGGCCATTGCCCCCTTTACCTGCACCCCCGAAGAGCAGGAAGCAGCTCTGAAGGCGTTTTATGCCCAGAATCAAATTACTTCGGAGGAGATCTTGCAGGCTTGGCTGAAGCATTACGGCATGACCCCGGATCAAGTCACTGCCTTAGCCACCCGCGAACTCCGGATAAACAAGTTCAAGCAAGCTACCTGGGGTACGAAGCTAGAGTCCCACTTCCTGAACCGCAAGGCTCAATTGGATAAGGTGGTTTATTCCCTGATCCGTACCCAGGAGGTCGAAATCGCCCAGGAACTTTACTTCCGCCTACAGGATGGGGAGCAATCCTTTGCAGAACTGGCTCAGCAATACTCTAAAGGCCCAGAAGGGCAAACGGGTGGACTCGTAGGCCCAACGGAAATGAGTGCGCCCCATCCCGTGCTGGTGAATCTGCTCACCACGCTGAAGCCGGGGCAAATTTCTACTCCCACTCGTGTCGGTGAGTGGTTGGTGATTGTGCGGCTAGAAAAGTTGATTCCAGCTCAATTTGATGAGGCGATGCAGCAACGGTTGATGAATGAACTGTTCTCTAATTGGTTACAGGAGCAGGTCAATCAACTTCAGGCTGCGAGAAGTGAGGGGAATCGTTAGCAGGTTTCTCGAAAATGATTGACTGTTGGGTGGGCCATCCCCCGTGGTTGCCCCTAGCGCGGTGCTGGGCGATCGCTCCTCTCCGTGCTGCATACATGAAGGGAATGAGCAGAAAAAAGCAGATAGTCTCACGCCCGATGAAGCCCTTGAGCTAACGTGAATTCGATAGCCTTCCTAGCCCCCCAATTCTGGGGGGAACCGAATTCAAAGTCCCCCAGCATATAGCCCTATGCCTTCGGCAGGCTGCGCCAACGGGCATTCCAGAAAGGGGGATTTAGGGGGCAGATGCAGGGGGGGCAGATGCAGGGGGGTAGAGACTTTTCAAATAGCTTCTAAAAGGATTCCAGGAATGGCTAAAGTCGAGCTTACCTTTCGTGGATTAACTGGAGGAGTGCTTCCGTAGAAATCTTGCCGCTCATATCAGAACCTTCTAGGAGACTGTCTGCCAAATCGCGTTTGTGTTGATGCAATTCCACAATTTTTTCTTCGATCGTGTTTTTTGCTACCAGACGGTAGATGGTGACCGGACGCTGCTGACCAATGCGATGGGCGCGATCGGAGGCTTGATCTTCTACGGCGGGATTCCACCACGGATCCATATGGATCACGTAATCGGCAGCGGTGAGATTCAACCCGGTACCCCCCGCCTTGAGACTAATTAAAAATACATCTCCGTTTCCGGCTTGGAAGGCATCGACTCGTTTTTTGCGATCGCCCGCTGGGGTACTGCCATCCAAGTATTGGTAGGCAATTTTTTGCTCATCCAAGTAGGTTCGGATGATCTGTAAATGATCGACGAACTGACTAAATACCAGGGCTTTGTGGCGGTTTTCTAGTAACTCACCGAGCACCTCCCCGAAGAGTTGGAGTTTGGAACTCGGAAACTCGATATTGGGCATCACCAAGTTGGCATTGCAGCAGGCACGACGGAGCTTCATGATTTCTGCCAGAACTTGCAGGTGTTTCTGCCCCGCAGGAGCGTCAATATCCGATAGCTTGGCGATCGCCTCCCGACGCAGGGCTTCATACAGGGCTAGTTCCTCCGCACTCAAATCCACATGTAAGGTGATTTCAGTGCGGGAGGGCAATTCGGCCAACACCTGACTTTTGGTACGTCGCAACAGGAACGGTTGAATTAGTTTTTTCAGGCGATTGCGGGCCTGTTTATCCTGGTATCGCTCAATGGGATGGGCAAAACGTTGGTTAAAGCTATCTAAGGAACCCAGTAACCCAGGATTGATGAAGCGGAACAGGTTCCACAATTCTCCCAGGTGATTTTCAATCGGGGTACCTGTGGTCAGGAGTTTGAAGCCCGCTTGGAGATTCATGGCTGCTTGCGATCGCTTCGTCGCCACATTTTTGATCGCCTGGGCTTCATCCAAGACAATCGTTTGCCACTGCACCTTCGCCAGCATCTCGGCAACCTCTTCCTGTTGCAGCAGGCCGTAGCTGCAAACCAGCATGTCAAAGGGTTGTAAGGCATCTAAGAGCTTTTGGCGATCGCCCCCACCCAATTGAATTACCTGCAAGGTAGGGGCAAATCGCTGGGCTTCGCTCATCCAGTTCATGCACACGGAGGTAGGAGCCACAATCAGCGTCGGCCCCTGGGGAGCGCGGGTGAGAATCACCGTCAAGGCTTGCAGGGTTTTACCCAAGCCCATATCATCGGCGAGGCAAGCCCCCACCCCCCAATGGGCAAGACGGGCCAGCCACTGGAATCCTTCAATTTGATAATCCCGTAGTTCGGTTTGCAGGGTGGAGGGCAGTTCTGGTTGGAGGTTTTTGACCTCCTTTAACCGTTGGATATGCTCTTTCCAATGTTTATCGGCTTTGAGATGGCTGGACTCTTCCAGTACCTCTTCCAGGGCTAAGGCTGCCAGGGGACTAAACCGAATC
>JAYKHH010000535.1:0-3048 GCA_035285265.1 Leptolyngbyaceae cyanobacterium
AGCGCCCCT
Organism: Leptolyngbyaceae cyanobacterium; assembly: GCA_035285265.1. Classification (GTDB taxonomy): domain Bacteria; phylum Cyanobacteriota; class Cyanobacteriia; order JARCMD01; family JARCMD01; genus JAYKHH01. The sequence goes on from JAYKHH010000535.1 coordinate 10, forward strand.
ACGAATAGAGTGTCTCCTCATCCGTCATTGCTTAACAGGTCAACCACGGGGGGATTGCCCCTACATCAGGCCCAATCCAAAACCTGTGCTAAGCCCTGAGCAAAGTCGAAGGGTCGAAGCATCCAAACTCCAAACTCCAAACTCCAAAATTCCTCTTACCGCAGCCCCAGCCACGTAAAGAAGTCTTGATGGGTAAATAATTCTAAGATCAGCAAAGCCACAAAGCCAATCATGGCAAATCGGCCATTGAGTTGCTCTGCGTAGGCAGTCCAACCAAAGGCAGGTTGAGGTTTAGGTAAACAATCTGGTTTAGGAGATTCTTGAGAGGGAGTCATGACACACCTTATCCTTTTAAGAAAACTTCAGTAGAGTCTAGGAAGTCTGATACGACTCCATTGTCTTCAGCTTCCAAAGTTTGAATGGAGTTGATCAGCGATCGCACGGTTTCCACACCCTCGGATGGATCAAATCCCCAAGGGAATTTGCCTCGGACGAGCATCCGTAATCCTAGCGGCCCCAAACTCATTAAGCCTTTCCAGTCTCGCAGATTATTACCCACCACTTTCAGACCAAACTGGCGCTCATCGACCCATCCTCCCGCCTTGACAAGGTCTACTAGAACCTTGCGGTGACGAATCGGACGACTAGCTTGGTCATCGTTTCTGGCTAGAATTTCGTGTTTGATTTTGCCAATTTGATCCATGGGAGCTACCTCCATGGGACACACACTATTGCAGTAAAAACAGCGCGTACACCCCCAGACCCCTGCAGTCCCTTGGTTATAGGTGTCTAAACGGTTTTCGGTCTGGTGATCACGGGAGTCAGCAATCATCCGTTGGGCTTTTGCGAGGGCATGGGGCCCCACAAAGTCAGGGTTCACTTCGCGGGCATTACATTCAGAGTAGCAAGCGCCACAGAGAATACAATTTCCAGTTTGATTCAGTTGCGATCGCTCCTCAGGAGTTTGCAGAAATTCTCGTTCCGGAACTTGCCGTGCCGTTGTACTGACATAGGGATCAACAGCTTTTAGGTTGGCCCAGAAACTTTGCATATCTACTACTAAGTCCTTAATCACTGGCATATTTCCCATGGGAGCAAGAGTGATTTCTGGAAGAGCAATGGAGGATGTTGGCGGAGTTCCTGAACTTGTATTGGCATCTAACAACTGTTGGAGTCGTGCTAATTCAGCCCCTACATTCTCCTTACAGGCTAGGGCAGAGCGACCATTAATTCGCATACCACAGCTTCCACAAATGGTATTACGACAATTTTTACGAAAGGCCAAGCTCCCATCTTGCTCCCACTTAATCCGGTTAAGGCAGTCTAAAATTGTGCTTCCAGATTCCACATCGAGCACATAGGTCTGAGGGCTAGATGTCTGAGTTTGAGTTTGCCGGATTATTTTAAATAAAACTTTCATGACTAAAACCTAAGATAGAGAAGATAAAAATTATTAAACAAAAACTCAAAATTTTCTCTTTAAGAGGCTTAAAGTCCCTACTGCCTAATAATTTAGAATTGAGTTCAGTGCTAGACAAAGATCTTCTTCCCCTAGGAGTTCACAAGATCAATCATAAAACTAATCTACAAACACCTTGTCAAAACTGAGGGATTTGAGGATATATTTTTATAAAGCTAAGGATTAGCACAAAGCTCTATTTACGATTCTAGAGAAGACTATGGCTGAAACTACAACACATGCACTTACAGGAAAGGCTCTGCTTCAAAAAGTAAAAGAACTTGCAGACTTGCCTGTGCGACAAAAAGCAAAACACTGTGGGTATTACACTACAGGCAAAAATGACCAAGTCCGAGTCAACTTGGCAGACTTTTACGATGCCCTCTTATCAGCTAGAGGCATTTCTTTAAGTCCGGAAGGGGCTAAGGATGGTCGAGGCCGCGAACCTACCTATCGGGTTAGCGTTCATAAGAACGGGCAAATTGTTATTGGTGCTACCTACACCGAGGCAATGGGTTTAAAACCAGGAGATGAATTTGAAATTAAGCTGGGATACAAACATATCCACTTGATTCAAATTGATGCCGACAAAAATGGATCAAAGCCTGAAGACCTTGCTGAGTAAAGCGCGGAGGACTAGGAATCAATAATTCCTGCGGTATTCAAGGCGTTTTTTGCGGGATTGAGCAGTAGTTTGAACAGTCCCTCCGTAGTGAAGTTGATGGTTCAGATCTCCCTCGGTTGACCCGATGTCATTCGCATTTCCAGTGAGGCGATCTCGCACTCAGGTCTCTGCGATCCCGTCATCCCCCTTGTTAAATAACTTCTGAGAAACATCTAAGTAGGGGTGCAAAGCTTTGCACCCCTAAAGGTGCATGACACTTAATTGAAGCCAGCGACAGCAGGTTCATAGGGTGAAATGAAACTAATTTCTCTCCATGCAGCAACCTGGCTAACAACTTGTTCTTTTTCCTGCATTCTCATAAATTGAGTATCCTCAATCATGCCTGACCTAATTCTGATATTGAGTCAATCACTCTTACCTTTTTTAGAGAATGCGGCTTTCTTGCAGGTCAGCACTTTTTTCTTACTCTGGATCGCGGCATGGCTACCCTTGGCGATCCCCACTGCCTTTGCAGTCAAATGGTACCCCAGCAAGCCGATAACGGTACAGCAAAAACTACCGCTCCTAGCGTCTCTCTACTTGATTGCTCCCTTGATTTTAGGAGCGATTTCTGAGCCAAAGCGATGGTCTTTTGTAAACTATGGGCTGCTGTGGGAAGCTGAACTTTTGATTTCTTTAGGAATAGGACTCATCCTAGGACTCCTTGGTTTATTAGTTTTGTTTGGTAGCCAAATAGCCATGAACTGGATGCAGTGGGAACTCCAGCAGGTTGATTCCCTTCGAGCTACGTTTCCCCTAGCTCTGGGGTTGGGGTTAGGAGTGGGTTTGATTGAAGAACTGATTTTTCGGGGTTTTCTGCTGAACCAATTTCAGCAACTGTTTTCAGGGTGGGTAGCGGCTGCGATCGCCAGCTTAATTTTTGCACTGCTGCACTTAGTCTGGGAGGGGCGAGGTG
>JAYKHH010000536.1:0-12721 GCA_035285265.1 Leptolyngbyaceae cyanobacterium
GGCGGTCACGATCGCGATCTCGGCTTTGCTCAGTTGGATCTTTAGCCAACAGGTTCCTACGGATCTCATGGTCGATCGTAGCCAAATTTCAGCCGTAACGGTCTTACTTCCCTTAGCGGCTGGGGCGGCAGGAGCTTTAAACCTCATCCAATCCGAACGCAGTAGTTTAGTATCGGGTGCCGCCACCGGGATGTTAGTCGCTGCCTCTCTCGCCCCTCCCGCTGGGATTATTGGCATGGCCGGGGCCATCGGTCGCTGGGATTTAACCGTCAGTGGACTCTTTCTGCTGCTGTTACAACTGGTGGGGATTAATCTATCGGCCTCGTTGTTATTCCGAGGGATTGGGCTATCTACCCAAGGCGCACGCTATCAACGGGGACAAAAGCGGATATTTCCGATTGCTTGGTGGTTCAGTGCCCTGGCGATCGCAAGCTTACTCATCTGGCAGTTGACAAATCCACCCAATTTAGAGCGATCGAGCCTTGCCCAACGAGCCAATGCCGTGGTTCAGCAAATTATTCAACAAAATCAGTCCGTCAATCTAGTGGAGGCTAATGTTCGCTTTACTCGATCCAACACCCCCAACCAAAATACCTTGCTATCTGTGATCTACGTCGAACGTAAACCTAATACGACCCAATCAGCAAACGAAATTCGCCGTCAACTCACTCAGCGCATTCAACAATCCCTGCTTAATCAAGGTTTTAATGCCACGCCCTTAGTAGATGTCAACGTATTAGAAGCACCCGCCATCCAATCATAAAATCTGGCATCGTCTGATCAAAGAAGGACGGCTTCGTAGCCAATCTGCCAACAGCAATCAAGCGGTCTTGATGAACTTTGTTCCCACCCGCCCCATCGAAGAAATTGCCAGTGAATTTATCGAGTCATTCTGGGAACTGTACGATCCAGAAAATTCCTGGATCGCACCTACCGTCCCTATCGTCTGCTAGTGGTTGGTCAACTAATTTTTGACGGGTAGCGAAATCCTGAGAAGTAGATGAGGGTTTAATGTTGATGGGTCTTCGACCCGTCAACATTTCCTTGACAGAGCACTAGGGGAAGCCACCTATCCGAAAAAGGGTAGAACTGTCGCGAAAAAATTAAGCTGGGTAACGCTCAGGGCACTCCTGATTATTTGCTGGCGACAGGGGATGCTGCGTAAAACTCGTTGGCAGTTCTGGCGCAATTTGGCAAGTATGTTTCGCCACAATCTAGGGGGCGTCAGCAGCTATCTATCGGTCTGTGCCCAAATTGAGCATTTCCTGGAGTATCGCCAAATTGTCCGAGATGAAATTGAGGCCCAGGTGGCTGAACTAATGCTGGCGGAAGCTAAATTTCAGCCGGAAACTGTAAAAGCTGCATAAGTTCCAGAATCCAGTCAAGGCTTTTCAGAGGTTCGTTGCTGTTGGGGAGAGTGCTACCTTCCATCGGCAACGAACCTTTGCAGTGCGCCATTGAAGCATTGCCATTGAAGCATTGCCATTGAAGCATTGCCATTGAACCATTCCAATCTGTCTTGAGTCTTAACTCTTGTAGACAGTACCAATCAATGATTGCAGTCCATTCCACTTTAACCAAGAGTTTGCCCACTATGAAAATCAAAGCCTTAGCCTTGTTACCCGGAGTGATTGCCCTAAGCCTAGCTTTTGCTCCCGTTTTCCCTTCCTTGGCCCAAGCACCCAGTTCTGAGTCTAGTCGTAGCTGGCAGAAACGAGGGAAGATGGGGGCGCAGTTGAATCTGACGGATGCTCAAAAAGCTCAAATGAAGCAGATTCGAGAAGCGAGCCGCCAGAAGATGGATGCTGTACTGACACCTGCCCAGAAAGAACAACTGCAGGTCGCTAAGCAAAATAAGCAAAAACCGAACCTTAATCTCAGCGATGAACAAAAAGCCAGCATCAAGGCCATTCGCCAAGAGTCCAAACGGCAGATGGAGGCAATCTTAACTCCTGAGCAAATCCAGAAACTTCAAGCATCGCGCCAACAATGGATGCAAAACCGCAACCGTTAGCAATCCGGGAGCGCTTCGCTCAGACCTAACTAAATCCAGATCTAACTAAATACGGTCAAGCGCAGTTTAAATAGCACCCCCTAGTGTTTTAGATACCCCTTTCTTGCAGGATAGGGGTATTTTGCTTGGAAATCTAATTACCAAATGCCCCTTAAATTTAAATCTCTGGAATGCGTCTCCGTGTCCCCCATGGGTGGTTTCCCTGACACCTAATTTACTGAGACATTTGCTTCAACGTTAGCCGTAATTGCTCAATCTCGGCGCTATTTCCTTCCTCTTCGCCCATTTTCAAGAACTGGTGTTTCTTCTGAGCTAGCTCAGCCGCGATTTGAATAAAAGCTCGTTTTTGCTTGGGAGATAGGTGGAACTGAGCTAGGGCATTGGAGCGACTGCTAATCAGAGCTTCATAGCTCTCTGCGGATAGGATATGGGGAACCTCATCCTTTAAGTAGATCTTGAGGAGTTTGCGGTCGTTTATAGCAGCTACAAATCCTAGAACCATCATTAATAGTGCCAGGAAACAGTAATTTGCGATCGTGATCAGAATTGTTGCACCCTCACTAATCTGGGCTAAAACTAGAGAGCCGTTATGGATCAAGTGCCCTGCGATCGCCGCAATTAACCCACCTGCAATCACCAAACTTCTTTGAAATGGATTGCGTAAGTGGCGTGCCAAGCCAAAGCCAATGCCAGTCAGGGCAGTCCAGAAGCCATGCATAAAGCCCAAAATAATTACCCGCAAGAAGAATAGAGCAATCCATTCCTCCACACTTTCTGTGCCCATAATGTAGAGAATATTTTCCACATAGGCAAAACCAAACCCTGCCGTGGCACCGTAAACCAGACCATCCACCCAACCATCAAACTCGCGTCGTCGCTGGAAATAAATAATCGCAACCGCAGCCCCCTTCAGGAGTTCCTCGGTTACAGGGGCAGTAATGGCGGTTGTAATCACCTGTCCGCCTAGACTGTTTGCGCCCAACAGCAACTCAACTGGAATATTGAAGAGCAGTTGTAAAATCAGACCTGCTATCACGGCTGGTAGTGCTCCCCAGAGGAAGGCAGCAATGAGATAGGGAGCGGGTTCTTTTTCAAACCGATCAATACTTCGGACTAACCAAGCATAGAAATAGGTAGGAATTGCGATCAGAACAGCTGTGACCAGGAACGACACCATAGTACAGGGGCTAAATATAATTCAATTAGTTTAGCTTGTAGATTGGGAAGCCCCGCATTACTGAAGAAGTTCCAGTTTGTTCTAAATTTGTAGGCTCATTGTATACTTGACCCAGGTTTTGTAAGTACCAATGCTTACATAAGTCAAAGCAATGTCATGGTAATTACGTATTTTTAACCAAATTACCTAGGAGATGGCCTCCCAATGAGCACATTGGCAAGAATATTTTTTGTGCAGTCTTTAGCACTGGCGGTTTTGATTAGCATCTCAGATGCCCAGGGAGTTCGTGCCCAATCCATCACACCTGCTTTAGACGGAACAGGCACGGTGGTCTCTCCTGACAGCAATCTCAATCAACTAAATATTGGGGGTGGTACGCAGAGTGGAGCTAATCTGTTCCATAGCTTTCAAAGGCTGGGGCTAGATTCAGGGCAAATTGCTAATTTCCTATCGAATCCCAGTATTCAAAATATCTTGGGTCGAATCGTTGGGGGTGAACCTTCGATCATCAATGGCTTAATTCAAGTCACAGGGGGGAATTCTAACCTCTACTTGATGAATCCAAGTGGGCTGATCTTTGGCCCCAATGCCAGCTTGAATGTGCCTGCTGCTTTTACGGCTACAACTGCCAATGGGATTGGCTTTGGAGCTAACTGGTTCAATGCTTCTGGGCCTAATAATTATGCAGACTTAATTGGGAGTCCTACCAGCTTTGCCTTTACGATGGGGCAACCGGGGGCGATCGCCAATACAGGCAACCTCACAGTAACGTCAGGACAAACCTTAGCGCTCTTGGGTGGCACCGTCGTCAGCACGGGTTCTTTGACTGCCCCAGGAGGGCAAATTATTGCAGCCGCTGTTCCCGGAACTAGTCTAGTCCGCCTCAGCCAACCCGGAAGTTTGCTGAGTTTAGAGATCCAACCTGTCACCTCTAACGCTACACAGCCCGCAACTTGGACTTTGCCCATTATTTCTCTGCCCCAACTCCTAACAGGGGGAAGTGTTGACAGCAGCAACCCAGGACTCACCGTTAACAGTGACGGTACTGTGCAGCTATCCGGTGCAGGAATTGGTGTAGAGGCAGGCGATGCAGTGGTGCGGAATGTCACGGCCCAAACTGCAACTCTGTCAGCGAATCGCAATCTAACATTGGTGGAAAGTCAACTCCGCACCACTGGAGACTTAAACCTATTTGCCGCGAATACAGTTCGGGTGAGGGACAGTGCTACCGCTCCTTTCCTAGCTGAAGCGGGTGGACAACTCTACCTTCAGGGCAATCAAGGCGTTGACATCTTTGCATTAAATAACCCTGCTAGCGGCTTATTTTCGGGGAGTGACATGGTGATCAGATCTGCCAGTCAGGTTGGTGGAGATGCCTATTACTCAGCAGGTGGCAACTTTCGGATTGAAGCCTTGGATGGTAGTTTAGGTAATCTATTTAGTCCCTACGACCCGATTATTCGGGCTAGTGGAGATGTCAGTTTTGCTAGCTACACAGGAACTTCACTACATATTTTGGCGGGAGGCAGCGTCACTATTTCAGGGCAGGTTCAAATCACAGGGCCAGCGCCACTGATCACGTTCCCAAACAGCTTGATTGAGACGGTCACCTTATCTGACGGAACCTCGCTATCTATTAACGGGCAAACCTTCCCGACTCTGGATATCAGAGCAGGAACTACTAATTTTGGGACTCCAGGTATTTCCAGTGGCTCTTTTACTCCTGAGCCTCCGGCTACGGGTGGAAGTGCTACGGCGGCGAATATCAATATTGGCAATATCAGCATCACAGCTCCCGATGGGCAAGTCTTTTTAAGCAATCAATATGCTCCTAACCTAAGCCTTGCGGCTGCGAGTATCACGGTAGGCAATATTGCGACCAATGCGACTACAACTCCAGGCAACACAGGCTCAGTTGTGATTGATTCTCGCAGCAATATCACGACGGGGGTTCTAGACACCTCCACCACATCGGGTAATGCCGGAAATATCAAGCTGATTAGTGCAGGCAGTATTAGTCTGGGCATCATCACCCCAACTCTCGGTGATCCCATTAGTATCTACACAGATTCTCAAACTGGGAATGCAGGTGCGATCGCCCTGCAAGCAGTTGGAGATATCACAGGGGCAGGGATCTTTGCTAGAGGTTTATTGCAAGGCGGCGATACTGAACTAACTAGCACGAATGGAGGTATCACCTTAAGTTCCAGTATTGTCACGGGAGATGTGTATGCAACTTCACCCATCCAACAAGTTACCAATCAAAGTGGCGCGATTACCCTTACTGCTGCTGGCGATATCACGCTAGGTGGCATGATAGCGATTAGTGACACCTTATCTGGCGACGTTAATGTGACTAGTACCAACGGGTCTATTAACATTACAGCAGCTAGCGGCGTGCCCACTCTAGGTATTTTAAGTTCATCTTTAGGCACTGCAGGTAATGTAACTCTCACCAGTCCTAAGGGCAGCATTGACGCTTTTCTGATTAATGCCCAAGGAATAATTCAGGGAGGAAGTATTCAGGCCACTACGGGAGGTGACTTTCAGGCATTGAGTTCTATTAGTGCCATTGGATCTTCCGTCCTCTTCCCTACCTTTGTGGATGTGACCTCTAGCCTCGCCACTTCTAGTAATGGCATCACAATTAATGCGAATGGGGGTGAGATTAATGTGGGTTCTATCTCAACAGTGAATGGGGGTGAGATAGAACTGAATGCGCTAGGTAATATTACCACCAGTTCCTTGACTGCTTCGAGTAGCGTCAATGCAGGAGGTAACATTACGCTTAAAAGCACAGGTGGAAGTATTGACACGACGGCAGGTCTCTTAAACTCTAGTAGTAATGCTGGCAATGCGGGAGCAGTGCTTCTAGATGCTCTAGGCGATATCCGCACTGCTAATATTTTTGCAACGGCAAACACCCCCGGAACTGGTAATGGCGGTAGTATTACACTCAAAAGCCTGGGCGGAAACATTGATACTTCAGTGGGCTTGATTAGTAGTGCAGCGGTCAATCCCCTGGGGAAAGGAGGGGCGATTGTCTACGAAAGTGCAGGCGATATTACCACGGCTGATATTTTTACAACAGGTGCATCGGGGGGTGGCTTAATTTCTCTCACTAGTCAAGGTGGTGCTATCGATACCACTCAGGGATTCCTATCTTCGGCTGCTCCTGGTATTTCTAATCTAGATGTGGCCGGCAATATTGTGATGCAAGCCTTTAGTAACATCACTACAGCCAATTTACTGACGACTGCGATCTCGGATGGGAATGCCGGTGACATCCAACTCACGAGTCAGAATGGCAGTATCACCACAACAGCCGGAACTCTAAACTCAACTAGTGCCAATCAGAATGGCGGCAAAATTACGTTGAACAGTCCCGGCACTATCACCGTTAGCAGGCTTAATGCCGACGGGGGTATTGCTTCTGGCTCCACAGGTGGAGCTATTAGCTTAACCAGTACTAATGGGGATGTTGTGGCTCAAATCATTGAGTCCGGAGCTGGGCCTGTTTCCTCTACTTCTACAGTTGGGACGGGTGGAAGCTTAACGATTCAGGCTGCGGGGCTAGTACAAATTGCTGGGGCGGCCCCTAGCAGCAGCCTTTTTGATCAGGCCAGCATTGATGTTGGGGGTGGTCTCGCTGGTGGGGCTATCACCATTAATGCAGCCGCGATTGACTTACAGAATCCAATTAGTTCTGGTTCCAATAGTGGTATAGGTGGCTCAACTCAGTTAACTGCGACTGGCAATATAACGACAGGGGCAATCCTGTCCGGCTCCCTAGGCTCGACAGGGGTAGGGGGCAATATTACACTTCAAAGTAGTTTGGGATCCATTAACACGACCACGGGAGCATCAGTTTTCGTAGGTGGTGTCGCTTCAGATCTGAATTTGGCCTCCGGTGGGGGCAGCAGTAGTGGCAAGATTGCCCTAGCTGCCCCTAGCACTATTACCACCGGTAACATCTCTTCTGGATCAGCCATACTACCTAGTTTGGGGTTTGTGGCAGTAAGGACTGCAGGTGATATCACAATCGATTCCGGAAGTATGACAACCGGAAATATCTCTGCAAATGGGACTACCCTCGGTGGAGATGTTGTTTTAACCGCAACTCAAACTATTACAACTGGCAGTATCGATACGAGTTCGACTAGGGGGAATGGAGGCAATGTCACGATTGATCCACCCGGACTGGTGCAAGTCAGTTTTATTAATGCTCAAGGAGGTAGAGGCATTATAGGGACTGATGGAGGTAGCGTTATTACAGGGAGTGGGACGGGGGGTGAGGTCACCATTAACTTAAATGAGCCCAGTCCTGGCCTATTCAGAGCTACAGGTTCCTTTACAGCGCTCGATGGTTCTCTGGCCAGCATTTCTACGCAAGGTGGAGCAGGTAGCGGTGCGATCGCCATTGCCCATGGTGGTAATGGACTCATCCCCTTTATTGTGGGAGACGCAACCATAAACGGGACTATTGCCGCCATTACCAGTCGAGCTACCAATACAATTGCTGCCACTCAATCCTTCTTTGGCATCTACACCCAAGACAACATTAGAATCATTACTCAAGTCCCCCCAGCATCCCCACAGCCTTCACCAATTGACGAAGATCCCCTTCCGAAGGCGGATCCCTATCCACCTGTGGTGCTTCCAACTCCTCTCAGTCAAACTGTTGTAGACTCCAGTATTCCTCCTGAGCAGCGCTTTACCAACGACTATGTCAGCTACTTAGGGCTAGCTCAGGTTGACCTTAAGAGTCCAGAGGAGGAGAGAGAGATCCTGACGGATATCGAAAGATCGACTGGCGTAAAACCCGCCTTAATTTATGTTAGTTTTGTCCCCAAAGTAACAACTCCTACAGGTATCCTAAAACTTCAAAAACAGGATGATGATCAGTTAGAGGTGCTAGTTGTAACGGCCAAGGGTCAGGCTTTGCGTCGCCGAGTTGCTGGGGCAAACCGTTTCCAAGTTCTGCGAGTTGCTCAAAAGTTTCGAGAGCATGTCACTGACTCTGATAGCAATCTTTATAAAATTGAGGCTCAGCAATTCCATAGCTGGATTATGTCTCCCTTAGAGGCAGAGTTACAAGCGCGGGGCATCAATAACTTGGTATTTCTAGTCGATTCAGGGTTGCGTGGGCTACCGATGGCTGCTCTATACGATGGAAAAACCTTTTTGGTTGAGAAGTATAGCGTTGGTACGATGCCTAGCTTGAGCTTGACGGATACTCGGTATAAAGACATTAAAACTAGTAAGGTTCTGGCAATGGGAGCCTCAACCTTTCAAGAGCAAACTCCCCTACCGGCTGTTCCTCAAGAATTGACGTTGATTACTCAAGATATTTGGCCAGGTAAATCCTTCCTTAACCAATCCTTCACGTCTGAGAACCTAATCTCGCAACGTCGCCAGCAACCCTTTGGCATTGTTCATCTAGCGACCCATGCCGAATTTCTGCCAGGAAATCTGAGTAACTCCTATATCCAGTTTTGGCAAAACAAGCTACGGCTAAATGATCTGCGGCAATTAGAGCTCAATAATCCTCCTGTGGAATTGTTGGTCTTAAGTGCCTGTCGTACTGCGATCGGGGATGAAAATGCTGAGTTGGGTTTTGGGGGGCTTGCTGTGCAAGCAGGCGTGAAATCAGCCCTAGCCAGCCTCTGGTATGTCAGCGACGAAGGTACCTTAGGGCTCATGACTGGATTTTATCAACGGTTAAGTACTGCTCCCATTAAAGCAGATGCCTTACGGGAAGGACAGTTGGCTCTACTGAGAGGGCAGGTTCGCCTAGAGCAAGGACAGTTAATTAGCTTCAATAAACGAGTTTCCCTACCACCGGAATTAAGAAAATTGGGTAGTAAAGATTTGAGGCATCCCTATTATTGGGCAGGATTTACCATGATTGGTAGTCCTTGGTAGGAGCTTATACCAGGTGTCAGGCTAGTCCTGAACCCTTCGACTGCGCTCAGGGTAAACTGCGTCGAAGGGTGCCAGGTATTAGATGTAATCACTCACCCTTAGCGAGGTCAATGGCTTCACTCTATGACCCACAAATAATCGGCAATTTTTTGCCTATTGCCTGAATTTGGCTTGTCCCCTGTTTGAGGCTGGAACAAGCTAGCTTTTGTAGCACTGAGCAAAACAGAACGTTGCGTAAAAGCTGCAGTGCTCATGCGTCGGGCAACACGGCTAGGAATCCCATACCCGTAGACAACGTGTCCTTGACCGGCAAGTACGACCACTTGATAATCTGGTTGGGCTTGGAGAAACTGAACAACCCCCTCCGCCATTGTTTCATCCCATAGCACTTGTGCCAGGAAAAATTTCTCAAAGCCACGACTGGAACCATGCCCATGATGGGCCTGATCATAGATATCTCGAATCATTTGGCGATATTCGGCATTATCCGTGCGAATTTCAGAGAAGGGTGGGATAAATTGGCGCTCGGTTGGGGTGAGGCTATTCAACCCCTCTCGACTCACCTTGCGGATCACTTCAGTTGGGGTATTTAGGGCGATGACGGGGAGTTGATTGGCTTTGGCAAATCGTAAAATCGGCGCGTAGTATTCCCAGTCATATCCCCAGCGTTGTTTGTATTGACTTTGAGCTTGGAGTTCTGCTTCCGTTAGTTCCCCAGCTAGATAGCGATTCACCACTTCCTGGTAAGGACGTTGAAACATCTCCATGGCGATCGCCACCTGAGGATTTTGCTGGTGTAGAGCCTGAATAATAGCAAGTTGAGCCTGATGATCCTCTGGGCTATCGTGGGTTTCGCCGAGGTAGACAACCTTTGCTTGCTTTAACCCGGTTAAGATCCGTTGTTGCTCAGGGGAAAAAACTTGATCTGCCTCACTCCTAAACTGAGCGGTTTCAAAAATAGCAAAATTAGGACTTGACTCTGCATAGCTAGGTAAGCTGCAAAACACAACAATTCCTAAAGACCAGGCACAGAATCGAGCAAGTTGGCTGGTTTTCATGATCTTAAAGGTTGTATAGGCTGGGTCTATAAGGTAATGCTCTAGATCCATCAAGCCTTGTAGCCTTTCTCTACCCCCTAATGTCAGCGTTCTTGGTTTTGAATTCTATTTTGGCGACTTCTGTGAAGCTTATTCATCCATAAAAATACAGTCCAGACAGTAGATAATTTTGACCTTCCACGGATAGGAGTAGGGGAAATGGGATCTGCTTCAGTATCGACGACTTTTACCTTTCCCTGGCACACAGATTGTAACAATCGGTCAATTACCTGGATTTCTTCCGCCGTTAGGGTGTCATCCACCATGGCAACCATGAGTTCGTAGCGATCAAGTAAGGTGATCTTGCCAGTTTTTTGGGTGCGAGCCACCAATTCGGGGAGATTTGCGGAAATGGGAAGACTAGGTTCTTGCGTATGAGCCACCAATTGGGGGGGATTTGTGGAAATAGGAGGACTGATTACCATGGGAAGCTTAGAACCAAACTTGCTTGATTGATGATGATTTATCAGGGATGAATGAGAACTTTATGCAAGTTCTTGATAAATGTGAAGAGGCAAGATAGTCAGCCATTTAGGGAATTATAAAACTTGAGTATATGACCTGTCGTGCCTTGATCCGTATCCACTTCATAGAACTTTTATTTTTTATTGTTAAGGGCTACTGATCCTTACGGATTCTCAAGCTTTAGATTTATGATGTGTTCCCTGATGGTAGGCATTCCTGGGTCTGGCAAGTCTACCTTTGCGGCCCAGTTACTCAATCATTACCCTCATTACCGATTAATTGCTACGGACGATATTCGTCAAGCCCTCTATGGCGATGCGGCTATTCAGGGAGACTGGGCTGAGGTTGAGCGACAAGTGTTGATTCAAGTTGGGGATGCGATCGCCTCAGGAATCCCAGTTATCTACGACGCCACTAATTTCAAGCGAGAGCATCGGATTGATTTGCTCCAAAAACTGCACAGAATCCGAGGTCACCACCCCGTCTCCTGGGTTGCCTGGTATCTCACAACGCCTTTGGAAGTCTGTCAAATTAGAAATCAACAGCGATCGCGCCAGGTTCCCCCAGACGTAATCAGTGCGATGTTTCGGGCATTGCAAGAATTTCCTCCTACAACGGCAGAAGGATTCGCACAGGTTTATACGATTGCGATGGCGAACGATCCCATCGACGTGCAGGCATTGATGCCCAACTTTTAGAACAGAGTTTAATTCAAGAAAAAGGGCACACCTAGATGTGCCCTTTTGTTTAGGTGATTAAGAAGTGCTTACTTAGAAGCTGAATTGGGTTCGTAGGTTACCGACGTAGACTGATGGGTTGTTGCTAAAGTTATTTGCCGCACCAATCAGGTAAAAAGAAGGAACGATGGCAATATTGTCCGTTAGGGGGTAGTAGTAGGAGGCTTCAATCTCATACTGTTTGCCACCATTCCCAAACCCAGCGACCAAGAATTGACCGCCATCCGTCACTGAGAACGGCACTAGGTAGGAGATGACCGCCAAGGCCCCTGGCTTACCCAAATCCGGGAAACCAACACCCAGTTGGAAAGCCTGAGCACTAATAGTTCCAGCTCGTCCCGCTCCTCCTGTTCTATACAAATCAGTGGTAGAGAAAGAGTAGCGGCCAAATATTCCAAATTTAGGACTAAATGAGTAATCGAAGTTGGCGCTAAAGGTATTAGCTGAAGCGTTACTGAGTCCACCTCCAGTGACTCCATCATCAGCAAATCCATAAATCGGCTCTCCAGCGGCACCCCCGACTTGCCCAAAAGATGCTTGGAGGTTTGTACGGTTATAAAGGAGCCTGATGTTGAGGTTACTACTAGGAGAGTAAGTTAGTTCGGCAGTAGCCGTATTCGTTCCCCCAAATAATCCAAAATTTGGATTACTAGCAGTATTGAAGTTTAAGCCAGGAATACCAGCAGGCAAGAATTCAGTATTTTCGCCCAAGTAGGCAATATTTAACTTGAACTGTTTATTGATATTCCATGACACAACAGCCCCCGACCCCCGGTCAATTGCATTGCTTAGGGTACTGCCAATTGAGTTAAAGCTACCTGCACCAAACAGGAAGAAAGTGTAGCGGTTGCTATCAAAGTGGCGATACCAGTTGACACGAGGCCCTACTGTAAACTGAATGCTATCAGAAGCAGGGAAGCTGTAGAACAATTCATGGAGAATAAAGTTGCTAGTTCCATTAGTGGTGCCAGCAGTTTGATCTGTAAAGGGTACCCCAAAGGTGTTGAATAGCCCCGATGAAGCGTAGACGTTAGCAGGAGACACTCCATTACCTGCTGACAACTGCGTCACTAATTGATCTTTACCCGTAAATGAGGTGCTCAGATTTAGCCAGACCAGTTGGCTAAAAGTAATTTGAGGGTTACTAGTAACCGTGCTCACGGTCGGAACTCCGCCAGTACGGCTAGCATTTCTAAGAAAAGTTCCTTGGAGATCACCACCTTCCAAGTTGACATTACCGCCTGATCCGGCTCCGGTGACGTTAAACCAGAC
Source organism: Leptolyngbyaceae cyanobacterium (assembly GCA_035285265.1). Classification (GTDB taxonomy): domain Bacteria; phylum Cyanobacteriota; class Cyanobacteriia; order JARCMD01; family JARCMD01; genus JAYKHH01. The sequence continues at coordinate 12,688 of JAYKHH010000536.1, forward strand.
CAAGCCACTTAGCTTGGTGGTGGTGGAGAATTGC
>JAYKHH010000537.1:0-6165 GCA_035285265.1 Leptolyngbyaceae cyanobacterium
GGTCAGTTGGGCTAAAACTGCCTTTGAGCGGTATTTCCTAACCAAAATGCAGTTTGGTGCTGCTGTACCGTGGTTTGAGCATTTAGGGTTGCGGAGTATGGGGTTGTCACTCGTAGAACCGATCCAAGCCAAGCAAGTAATTTCAACCGTAAATCAATGATTCTGAACCTGAACTGGAACGAACTGGAAACTCTAGCCACCCGCTTTCGGGCACTGGCAGATCCTACTCGCCTGCGAATTCTCATGGCAATTTGCAACCAGGAACGCAGTGTTCAGGAAATCTGCGAAACCACCGGACTTCGCCAAGGCAATGTATCCAAACATTTGCGATTGATGAAGGATGCAGGCATAGTCGCCTGCCGTCGAGAAAGGATCTGGCGCTACTACCGGGTCATTGATACGGAATTGCTTTCCTTATGTACTCGCACTCGTCCATCTCCAACAAACCAGTAGAGAGAACTATTTATGGGATGTCGAATTCGGAATTTTTTTTCGGGGTTGCTGCTCTTGGGGGTACTTGTCCTAGCGGTGCTCCTGGGGCTAGGAATTCTCAATCCTCCCAGTGCTGCTGCCGCCATCCGCCAACTTGAAGAAGCACCGGGACAAATCGTCTATCAGTCTCGTCAAACCCTCAAAGATCAGCAGGGTCATAGCTGGCAAGCGGTGGCGTTCAAGCGCATTCGTCCCCAGGGTCAAACCAGCTTTGAGCTAAGGCTAATCGGGTTTCCGGGGGCTGTGGCCATTGATCATTCCCAGCCCCTCACCTTAACCAATTCCTTGGGCACCACCCTCACCGCAACGGATGTTTCCAGCACCATTTTTACGGAAGCGGCCCAACCTGAATCCCATGTCGGGCAATACGATCTGCAACCGCTGCGATCGCAACTACCAGCGGAAATCCCCCTGAAGTTGAGCTTGCCAACTCTCGGTGGTGAAGCCGTGAGTTTATCCGTTCCACCCTCTTTAGTACAGGAATGGCAAACCGTTGCCAGTTATAAATAATTTCTCAAAAGCGAGATAACCATGACATCAATCCAGAAACAACCGATGAATCCAGTTTTACTAACGCCTAGTCAACTCAAGTCCCGCCAAAATCAACTGTTGGTCATTGATGTGCGAAGTGGGTTGGAATACTGGCTGGGACATATTCCGGGAGCGCAAAGGCTAAATAAAAATCGTATTTTGCAAGAAATTCCTAAGGATCGGGCGATCGCCCTCACTTGTTTATCAGGACACCGCAGTGTGATGGCAGCGCAATGGCTCGTTTCCCAGGGCTATCGCCAGGTTCATAACCTGCAAGGGGAATGGCATGGCAACAGATGGGCTACCCCTTGCAACGTGGCAATCAAGCATAACTTCAGACCTTGCACCCCTGCTTAATGCCTCCTCGCAGCCCCGCCCTGGAATCAATTCCGGGCTAATAACAAAAGTCCTGTAAACAGGACTAGGAAAGGGTCTGAGTCCATTTTAATGGACTTCAGCTATGAGCCAGGAACTTCAGTTCCGGGTGGTGATGGCCGCAAGTGCAAAATCTCAGATAACCAACAGGAGATCAATCATGGTAATGGACAAACTACCCCGTTCCCCAGCCCAATTCCCATTCAACCTGCAATCTCTTCCCGCGATCGGGTTAGTGGTAGGGTTGATGTTCGTTTCTGGGGGAGCAGGTTGGTGGCTGAGTCGGGCTGAAACCCGCGAACAGCCCGCTGCGGCTCTGGCATTGGCCCAGGCTCCGATACCCGTCAAAACGGCGATCGCCCGCCTGCAAAGTACTGAAACTAACCGAGTCCTGATCGGAACTGTGGAGCCGATGGAAACGGTCACCTTGACCAGTCGGGTGATGGGGCAGATTCGCCAGTTGCCTGTCCAAGAGGGCGATCGCGTCAAAACTGGAGACACCCTAGCCGTGATTGATGTGGCTGACATCCAAGCCCAGGGCAGTCAGGCATTGGCGGGGGTGAATATGGCCCAATCCAATTACCAAAATGCCGAAGCGCGATTACAGGAATCCCGTGCCCAGTTATTAGAAGCCGAAGCAGCCCTGGCAGAAGCCCAGTTAGAGCAACGACGGATGGGTCTGTTGCAGGCTGAAGGGGCCGTGAGCCAACAATTGCTGGATCAAGCCAATACACGGGTACAGGTTTCTAAAGCCCGCATTCAACAAATCAAAGCCGGAATTGTCCAATCTCAGGCGACGATTAACCAAGCTCAGTCGCAGGTGCGGCAGGCTGAGGCCCAGGTCGCTCAGATTTCGGCAAACCTCAACTACGGGACGATCACCGCTCCCTTGGATGGGGTTGTGACTCGCAAGCATACCGAAGTGGGCGCAATGGCCGGAGCCGGACAACCCTTGGTCACCCTAGAAAGTAGCGATCGCCTGCGGTTTAACACCCAGGTACCCGAATCTTTGCTCACCCAGGTTCGCCAGGGACAGCAAGTTTCCGTGCATTTGGATGCATTGAATCGAGAGGTGTCGGGCACGGTCAGCCAGATTATTCCCTCTGCCGATCCCACCACCCGTAACTTCACCGTCAAAGTCACCTTAAATCGGGCATCCGAGATGATTCCGGGGATGTTTGGGCGACTTAAGTTGACTAGCCCAGGGGCTAGCCCAACCTCTGGCAACCGTCAAGTGCTGACCATTCCTGCGTCTGCGATCGTGCAACAGTTCGGCATCACGGGCGTATACAAAGTGGTCGATGCTCAATCCGCCTTTCAACCGATTACCACAGGCACCCCCCACGGCACTGACATTGAAGTGTTTTCAGGACTTGTGGCGGGCGATCGCCTTGTCCTAACCCCCGATCCTAATCTCAAAGACGGCACTCCCCTCCAAGTGAATTAAATCCTCTCAGCCACCCCAGAGCCATGTCTCACCCCACCGAGAACCCCCCCAGTCATAGCCTGATCGGTCGCATTACGGCCTATTTCATCAATTCCCAACTCACCCTCCTGGTGATTGCAGCCCTGGTGATTTTTGGGCTGGGAGCCGTGATACTAACCCCCAAGGAAGAGAATCCCCAGATTGTCGTTCCGGCAGCGGAGGTTTATCTGCCCTACCCCGGAGTTCCCGCCGCAGTGGTGGAAAAGACGCTGACGACTCCGATCGAGGCAAAATTGCGGGAATTGCCTGGGATCGAACACATTTACTCAGCGTCTCAAGACTCCAGTGCCAAAATTACGGTGCAGTTTTATGTAGGACAGAACTGGGAAGACTCGCTGTTCAAGTTACAGAACCATCTGTACAGCTATCAGGATTTATTGCCACCGGGCGCACGGTATTTAGTCAAGCCCGTGATTATCGATGATGTGCCGATTGTCACGCTAACCGTGACGGGTAAGAACTACAGTGACAATCAACTGCGACGGATTGGCGAACGTCTCCTGGAAGACCTCCGCAGCATCCCCAATACCGCCAACCTAACGATGACGGGCGGACAACCTCGTGCCATTCGGGTAGACCTCGACCCCGATAAACTGGCTAGCTACAAACTATCCCCAGCCCAAATTTCTCAACGGCTTCAGGGAGAAAATGTCCGTTTGCCCGCCGGAGATGTCTCGGTGGGAGCAACCCGCCTGTTTATTGATGGGGGGAATCTGTTCCAGTCAGCCACCGATGTAGGGGAAGTGATTGTCGGCTTTGGTCAGGGTTCAACCTCCCCCATTTACCTACGGGACGTGGCGAGGGTCGTAGATGATTTTGGCGATCGCACCACCCACTCTCGCATCCATTACCGCCAAGACTGGGATGCCAGCATTCCCTATCCTGACCCCAACGCCAGACCCACGGGAGAGTTTGTAGCCCAACCCGCAATCACCATTGGCATTGCGAAGCAAAAGGGCACCAATGCCGTCACCGTGGCCCAACAGATTTTTCGACGGGTAGACGAACTGAAGCCCCAGTTACCACCCGGAATTGCGATCGCCGTTACCCGCAACGATGGTCAAACCGCAGCCAGAGCCGTGGGGGATCTCTACCAAAGCTTGGGCATTGCCATTCTCACCGTGGTCGGCTTGCTAGTGATTTTCCTAGGTTGGCGCGAATCGACGATCGTCGCCTTTGTGATTCCCCTAACCCTGGCAGGCACCTTGGCCGTAGGTTGGATTTCGGGACAGACGATTAACCGGATCACCCTATTTGCCCTAATCCTGGCCCTGGGAACTTTGGTGGATGACGCGATCGCTGTTACTGAAAATATTCACCGTTACTTCGAGGAAAAACCAGGGATGAGTTGGCGGGAGAAAACCCAAGCCGCGATCGGAGCTGTAAATGAACTGGGAACTCCTGTAATTCTTTCCACGATCACTGTGATTCTTGCCTTTGTGCCCATGGCCTTTGTCACGGGCATGATGGGGCCTTACATGGCACCGATTCCCTTTAACGTCCCAGTGGCAATGATCGTGAGTACCACCCTGCCCTTGACCGTTACCCCATTTCAAGCCCTGCGTTTGATCAAAATTAATCGCCGACACCCATCATCCCAGGAGCTGGATGGAGACGCGAGTTCAACGGCGATCGAGAACACTCGGATCTATCGTGGGTATCGACGGGTCATGGCTCCCCTATTGGATTCTGCGAGTCGTCGTCGCTTTGTTTTGTTTGGCATTACGGGCTTGCTGCTGGCATCCTTCCTTCTGCCGCTAACCCAAACCGTTAAATTCAGAATGCTGCCCAAGGCCAATAAGGATACTTTTCTGGTGCAGTTGGATGCGCCCTTGGGTACGGAACTGGCGACCACCGATCGCATGGTGCAGGATCTAGAAGCTGTATTGCGGCAAGACCCAGAAGTGACCCACTTTGAAACCTACGTGGGGCTGGGCGCACCGATCGACTTTAACGGGATGTTGCGCGGTGCAACGGATCGCATTGGTGAACATTTTGCCGATATTCGAGTGCATTTAACGAATAAAAATGCCCGTTCAATTCAATCGGAAGGGATTGTGTTCCGGTTGCGTCCGCACTTAACAAAAATTGCCCAAAAGCACAATGCCATTGTCAAACTGGTTGAAGATCCCCCCGGCCCTCCTGTCCGTTCTACGTTGCTAGCGGAGTTGTATGGGCCAGACTACCCAACCCTGCGACAACTCACTAAACAGGTACGCCAGGTGTTTGCGGAAACCGATGAGGTGGTGGATATTGATGACTCGGTGAAAAATCAGATGCCCCAGATGCGGTTGGTTGTCGATCGCGAAAAGGTCAACCGGGCTGGACTCACGACTCAAGATATTGCTCAAACCGTGAATATGGCGATCGCTGGCTCCCAAGTTTCTACCCTGCAAGTCCCCGGAGAACTGGCTCCCGTGGCCGTTCAAGTACGCTTCGCCGATGCCAACCGCCAGAGCATTGATGATCTGACCCGCATTCAACTGCCCACCGCCAAAGGAGATCTGGTGCCATTAACGGAACTAGTCACCTTCAAACCCACGACCGTCGATCAACCGATTTTGCATAAGGATCAGCGTCCCGTTACCTATGTGATGGGTGAAATGGGCGATCGCTCCTCCGTCTATGCAGTTCTGGAACAATTGGTCTATTTCTTCCGGAATCCCCTACCCAAGGGCTACTGGATTCAATGGGATGGGGAGTGGAAACTGACCCTGGATGTATTCCGGGATTTGGGGTTAGCCATGCTGGTTGCAGTGCTGCTGATTTATCTGATCCTGGTGGGGCAGTTCCGCAGTTTCAAGGTGCCCTTGATTATCCTTGGCAGTATTCCCCTTGCCTTAATTGGCATCTTGCTGGCCTTTGCTGTGAATGGAGTTTACTTCAGTGCCACAGCCATGATTGGGGTAATTGCCCTGGCTGGAATTGTGGTACGAAATGCGATCGTACTGCTGGAATTTGTGGGCGACAAACTCAAGGAAGGCTCGGCATTGAAACAAGCCATCCTAGAAGCTGGAGCCGTTCGTTTCCGCCCAATTCTGCTGACCAGTGTGACGACGATGTTAGGTACCCTGTCGATTCTCAACGATCCGGTCTGGTCGGGGTTGGCCTGGGCATTGTTGGGCGGGATGTTAACCTCCTCGGTCCTAACCTTGTTTGTGATTCCACTCATGTACTACGGCGATCGCGTTAGTCAAAAGGGCGATCGCGATCTGCCAGAACCTTCAACTACAGCTCAAGAAGTAAGTAGGTGGGCGTAATTAAACTGTGGATCGGCGGTT
>JAYKHH010000538.1:0-3657 GCA_035285265.1 Leptolyngbyaceae cyanobacterium
GCGGACAACATGAAGAGAGAGCAGACTGAACAGTTTAGGCTAGAAGAGGTATTAACCAGGAAATATTCGTATGATCTAGACAGGCTAGACAGACCAAACAGAAATGACTAAAACCTAGCAACTGCAAGAAGCAAAAAACAAGTTTAGCGAAGTAGTGGAAGCTGCAATGCAGCAGGGGCCACAGGTAATTACCAAGCGGGGAGTAGAAGCCGTAATTGTGCTGTCCTATGCAGAGTATCGCAAGTTGGTGCTAAGCCAGAAGAAGCTGTCTGACTTTTTTCGGGAGTCCCCCCTCGCAGAAATAGACCTGGATCTGACTCGTGATAAAAGTGGACTCCGCAATGAGTTCATCCGATGAGCTACCTCTTGGATACCAATGCCATCTCGGAATTAGCGACAAAGCAGCCCAATCAGGGCACCGCCTGACACCTGCTCCCTAACCCGATCGCTTCGATTTCTTCTTGGTGCTCACTGGCTTCGGTGGCTCTGGGGGTTCCTCTGCGATGGGGAGAGTAAAGTGAAATTGACTTCCCTGATCTCGTCCGGCAGATTCTGCCCAGATCTCACCCCCTAGGCCCGTAATAATTTGACGGCAGATTGCTAGCCCTAACCCCGTGCCGCCTGCGGTGCGGCGGAGTGCCCCTTCTTCTTGATAAAACCGCTCAAAGACTGTCTCTAGGCGATTGGGTTCAATGCCCCGACCCGTATCGGTGACCGTTACCTCGATCATGCGATCGCCCCTAGTCCGTGCTTCAATCGTGACTTTACCCGTCGATTCTGTAAACTTGCAGGCATTATCCATCAGCTTAGCCAGCACTTCCACCAGCCATTCCCCATCGGTTTTGACTAAGGGTAGGTCTGAGGACACCTGGGCTGTAATGTTAGGTAAGTCGTGGTGACGCTGACGAGTTCGCACATTGCTCAGAGATAGATCGATACACTCTTGAATCGGTAAGGGTTCAACGTGCCACTCCACCCGACCGCTTTCCAAGCGAGATAGGGTGAGGAAATCCTGAACCAGTTTTCGCATCCGTTCGGCATCGGTGAGGGCCGTGTCGAGCATGATTTGCCGTAACTCCAGGGGCATATCTGGTTCACTCACCAGACTCTCTAAACAGACTTGAATCGTAGATAGAGGCGTACGTAATTCATGGCCTGTAATCGCTACCAGGTTACTGCGTGTACGATCCAGGGCTTCTAATTGCTGGTTGAGATCTTCCAAATTGGCATAGGCTTCGGCTTGAATTAAGGCAACCCCCAATTGAGTAGCGATCGCATCCACCAGCGCCAGTTCCTCCTCAATCCAGCGGTAGGGTGTGGATTGATGCAATTCCACCATGCCTAACAACCGCCCTTGATACAGCACCGGAGCAACCAACCAGGCACTAATTTGCCAACGGTTGATCAACTCAATCAGCGGGGAAGGTTCCTCAGCGGCAGTGATATGGGGATCTGCTTCGATGGCAGCAATATCAATCCGTTCCCGTCTTTGGATCACCTCCTGCAACAAGGAATTATCTTGCAACGACCAAACCTGTCCCTTGAGGGGTTGAACCGGATCGCCCAAGAATTCGTACTGAATCGTCGCCTTGGTATCGGTCGCCTTACAGCGATAGATCAAACAACGGGAAACCTTGAGCGAGGCTCCGAGTTCTCGCACTGCCACCTTAAAAATGTCATCGGGGTTCAGGGATTGCCGGATTGCTGTAGTAATTGAATTAACCAGGCGTTCTCGCTGTTCTTGGGCGGCGATCGAGCGATAGGCTTTGAGTAACTTATACTGACCCGCTTGAAGATAGGTAACTAACCGTTCTGCAAAGGGATCGGGATCTACACTGTCAGTTTTCCCTGGGAGAAGGGTCAGAAACTGGGTACGGGCTTGCTCAATTTTGGGTGTGAGTTCTGGGCGATAGATGCTAATGCGATCAAGTAACAACTCCGCCACCTTGCAACTGACCTCGCGATCAAAGGTCCAAATCCCTTCAAACCGTCGTACCTGATCCATCGCAGGTAAATCAGAAGATTTACCAGATTTATTGGCAAACCCATGCTTACCCAGGGGTTGGGGCAGCGCTTCCCGTTCTCGGCAAACGAGACAGGTTGCATACTGAGCACCAATGACGACCAAATGCCATTCATGGCTCAAGCGATCCGTCGGATCAAAGGCGATGGTTTCATAGTGGTCGGAACAGTTTTTAAAGTCGGTTTCCGGCGCAGCTAACACGTAGACCTGTTGGGTACGCTCGGCAATACGTAGATAACGGTGAGCTTCCTGACGATAGAATCTCTCCCGCTGGAAACTGGCAATCACCAGCGGTTCAGAGGAGCCCGCCAAAATCTGATCCTCTATCGCATGGGACAAGGCCGTCAGAGAAGCCTTGAAATAGATTTGAGGATGCAAGTGAGGTAAGGCTTGCAATAGATCTTCTAGCACGGACGTAGGGATGCTCATCAATCTTTTTTTAATACTTAGTTCCGGGCAAAATCCACGCCATGGCAACGGTCAGGAGGCAAACCTCCCCTCTCCTATTGTCTGCCAAAATTAAGCACCTGTAGGGTGGGAATTTGCATTCCTTTATTGAGCGGACTTTTTGACCTAGGGGCGATCGCTGTCTGAGTCTCTATAGAATTCAACCGAGTAGCAGGTACCAGACTTCCCTCGATAGAATAGAAGAAAATCTTGAAGTTTTGTCAATTACCCAGTCAATTACCCAATCAAGATCATCCATTGATTGACCTGTCCTAGATTTACATGCCCTAATTGCAGAAGAGGTAATGATGAGTCCTGAAACCACGAACTCTGAAACATCAACGGCATTGGTAGAAGTCAACCCTCAACCTACAGCTCTAGTAGAAACTGAGCGTCAAGAGGAGATGAATGAACTACAGCGTGAAACGACAGCCTTAATTGAAGCAATCCGGAAGCGGGCCCAGTCTGAAATGCAGTCCGCAGGGGAGCTAAGTCGTGAAGCGTATCTCAATGCGGTTCGCAAAGCCCGCGAGAATATTGAGCAAACCAAGTTAATCGATCCAGCGCAAATTGAACACTCTTGGGAAGTCTTGCAACAGGAAGCCGACAAAAATTGGCACTATATCCTTGGTGAGGTTGAGTCCTTGGGCGATCGCATTGCCGATGCGGCTAAGGCGGCCTGGAGTCGCCTCATGGCTTCCCCCTCTGACCCAGATTAAGCGAGACTGCTAAACCCGGCATGACTGGTTCACTTAGGCATCCCCGAAAGCCCCCTCAATCCCCCAATTCTGGGGGACTTTGAAAGTTGGTTCCCCCAGAATTGGGGGGCTAAGGGGGCGCATTCCGTCCTAGATTCAGCAACGCCCAGTTTCCCAGTGCCGAGGTTCTGAAGGTAGGGACGCAACAGATTACGTCCCTACCTCTCTAGATTTTTCCTTGGATACGTAATCTTTTCTGCATCTTTAATGAGTGCCAGCAATACTGCATAATTAGAGAGTTTTTCCTTGATCAATCAACCATGCGAACTCATTATTGCGGTCAACTCCGAGCCGACCAGATTGGAGAGACAGTCACCCTTTTTGGATGGGTAGACCGCCGCCGCGATCATGGGGGCGTGATCTTTTTGGATGTGCGAGATCGCAGTGGCATCGTGCAAATTGTCAGTGACCCAGAGCGTACCCCCGGCT
>JAYKHH010000539.1:0-3383 GCA_035285265.1 Leptolyngbyaceae cyanobacterium
ACTTTCCGTGCGAGAAAGGGGGGGGACTTGAGGAGGTGGAGGCTGCTCAACAGTTGGTTGAATCGGCTCTCTCTGAACAGGCAGTGTACCAATTGAAAAAGAGAGCGGGGGGATAGAGGTATCCGCCACTGGAAGTTCAGGGACTGCTGGCAGGATAAGAGGTTGAGCCATTGTCTTGGAAGTGTTGGACTTCCTCGCAGAACTCAAACCCGTGGGAACTGGAAAGGAGGCGGCTGAAATGCTAGAGGTAGGCCGAGCTTGGCTAGTAGTCTGAGCCACTGGAGGGACAACTGCCAGACGCACAGGAGAGGTTAGGGGGGGGCGAGGCTGCTGAGGCTGGGGTTCAGGAAAACTGGAAGCCGTTAGCGAGGTCGGTTGTACGGGGATTGGGATTGACTGAGGATCAGGGGTTACTTGGACGTTAAGTCCGGGCCGATCGACCGTCATCAGCTTAACTTTGCCACTGATCCGTTGGTTTTCAAAATGATTGCCATAGGCAAGAATGGTTGCGCTAGAAGCCCTTGTGTTTAAGTCAAATCGACCATTATTGCGAAAGATATTGTTGCCCAGTTCTGTCGCAGTGCCTAGATCGGGGTTGGCTTCTGCGATCGCCACCACCCCATCCCGGACATTCCCTTCAATTAAATTACCTCGCAGGATCGGTTTGACCTTTGCTTGTAAGACAATGCCATCTTTGTTGAAGCGAATCCGGTTCCCAACTAGGATAGGAGCAGCCGTTTGGGCCACACTGATCCCAAACCCAGTGTCTTCAAAAGTATTCTCTCGAATTTCAGGACGGGAAGCCCCGTAAATGGTTAGCCCATTGGCCCCATTCTTATAGAAATAATTTCCCTGAAGTGTTGCATTACTGTGACCCACAATAGACACACCATCATGGGTGTTGGCGGTAAAGGTGTTATGCATCACCGTGGAGTTGGCAGACTCAATCCACAGACCGTAGCCACGGGGATTAGGATTCGTAACCGTCACACCCACCAATTTAGCTTGATTGGCTCCCAAAATCGTGATGTTCTGACTAGCAGAAGTAGGGCTGAGAAACGTCCCGCCTCCCTTGATCACAATGTTTTTTCCCTGAGTTCGCGCATCCCCCTGAATTTGCACTCCCGGCAGGAGCCGAATCGGGAAGATCTCACCCGTTTGGGCACTATACGTCCCCGGCTTGAGCCGAATCACGGTATTGGCATGAGCCATCTGCATGGCCCGTGTCAAGGTCTTCAACGGTAACGCCTCACTGCCATCCCCGACTGTATCGTTTCCAGTTGGGCTAACGATCAAGTGACTGATTTCTGAGTTCGATTTACCTGCGGAGGCTTGCGCCATTAAGGGCATGGTTGGAGACTGCGCCACGGCCACTGAGTTACCTAGCCAAGCAGTGGCCGTCAAGGTTAACCCTAAACCTAACCTCCCAACCTGCATTGTTGTCCCCCCAAATTTGGAATTACCTGGGGACGCCAACCACCTTAACACCACATTCTCCCTAGACATATCCGTATCTGATTTAAGTTGAATTTTAGCCACATGGATTTTCATTACAGTTGCAGCAACGGTTGTTGAAACCGCATCCTCAAAATTGTCCCGTCTGTAAGATCTGTTTTTGCATCTATATGGACTTGGTTGTAGCTGATTTGCTCTCAGTCGTCTAGAGTCTCAAGGATTTATCTATAAGAAACTTTGCAAGAACTAGAAGTCAGGCTGTTAGGATCAAGGATTAGACCTCTTACCGATAGAGCTTAATCGTTAATGACGATACTCCTAGCTTTGACGGCAGGTAGAGGCAAGAAGGCAAGAAGTCAAGGATTTTGGGGTTTTCATGGGCGATAAACAGATCGGACAGCGTTTGGCACAGCCAATCCTTTGCCGGATTCTAGATGCTAACTTAGACCGTGCCCGTGAGGGCTTAAGAATTATCGAGGAATGGTGTCGATTTGGTCTAAATCATTCCCAGCTTACAGAGGAATGTAAGCATCTTCGACAGGAATTAGCAAGCTGGCATACACCGGATTTACGCTTGGCACGAGACACACCTGGGGATGTGGGTACTGAACTAACCCATCCCCAAGAGCAAGAGCGCTCTAGTATTGAGCAAGTGTTGCAGGTCAATATTTGCCGAGTTGAAGAAGCACTGCGGGTTTTGGAAGAGTATGGCAAACTCTATAATCCAGCTATGGGCAGTGCCTTTAAGCAGATGCGCTATCGGGTCTATGCTCTAGAAAGCACGTTGTTAAACCGTCAGCGCCATCAAAAGCTGCTGAGATCGCTCCTCTACCTAGTCACGTCTCCGGCGGAGAATCTACTGGGAATTGTGGAGTCAGCCCTTCAGGGTGGGTTATCCCTGGTGCAATATCGCGATAAAACTACGGAGGATGGGCTGCGCTTCAGCACGGCTGAAAAGTTATGTCGGCTTTGCCATGACTACAATGCCCTGTTTATCGTCAACGATCGCGTCGATCTCGCCCTAGCCGTTAATGCCGATGGGGTGCATCTCGGTCAACAGGATCTTCCCATTGAAGTCGCTCGCCAACTATTGGGTTCCCAGCGCTTAATTGGTCGCTCCACTACTAATCCGGATGAAATGCAGCGGGCGCTCCAGGAAGGCGCTGACTACATCGGGGTCGGGCCAGTCTATGCCACCCCAACCAAGGCAGGGAAAGCCCCTGCGGGTCTGGAGTATGTCCGTTACGCGGCTGAACATGCAACCGTTCCCTGGTTTGCGATCGGGGGTATTGATGCCGACAATCTTAATCAAGTCCTAGAAGCAGGGGCAGAACGGGTAGCGATCGTCCGTGCTCTGATGCACGCCGATCAACCTACACCCCTAACCCAGCATCTTCTGGCGCACCTGAGCCATGTGCAAGCACTACGGAGTTATCAAGGACGATAGTGGGGAATTTTGGATTTTGGATTTTGGATGACGGCCTTCCGTAGGGGCCATGCCCCCGTGGTGTCTCTTTTCAAGATTGATTGGAGTACCGGTTCCAGAGTAGCCGCCCATAATAAAAATAGAGTCCCCAACTCCAAGGCAACTGACATGGCCAAAACAGCTCAACTTAAAAAGTCAAAGAAAAACTTCTCTAGCTTCACCCTTAAAGAAGCCATGAAGCAACTCAACATCATCAACCTCAACACCTGGAGCATTGATACATCTCCCCTCAACCCCAGTGACTTCTTTCAACAGCGGCTCAAACGCCTAGAAGCCTTTGACCTAGAAAGTTATGAGCGCTCCAAAGAACTCTTAATTGATGCATTTTGCGAAGAAGCAATTCAAATCTTCCCCACCCTCAAAATTTGGAAAGGCGCAACCCTGGAAGGAGACGTGACCTGTGGAAGCGTAGATTATTTAATTTCAGGCAGGAAACGATATT
>JAYKHH010000540.1:0-3552 GCA_035285265.1 Leptolyngbyaceae cyanobacterium
AATTGAACTACAACCTGCTCAATAATCCGATCCATCCCGTCCGATAGGGAACCCATACTCACGAGATGGGCAATGGGGCACTTAAAGAAAGGAGTCAGATAGAACGGGAGCCAATCGTAGGCAAAATTTAGGATCAAGTCATAATCTGCTTCGACCTGACGGGCATAATCCCACATATTGGCTAAGACCGAATGGGCAGGAAGCGTGATGGCATCGGTGCGGGCTTGATTTTGAGCAATTAACTGCAAGTCTCCAGCAGTTTCTACAATGGGGAGTGATCCGAGATGAGATCCTAAGGGCGCAACAATTTGCAGGTGATGCCCTCGATCTAGCAGACTCTTAGCAATGTTATGTAGAGTCAGTTCCACACCCCCACCTAGTCCTGAACCTAAAGGCCCAACAGGGGTTGAAAGTAGCAGTAATTTAAGAGGCTGAGTCAAGATTGTCCTTAGGGATTGCTCGCAGCAAAATAGAAGAATAACTCGTTGGCGATCGCACTTTCGCAGATCGTTGCATAGCTTAAAGCCATCCCATCCAAGCAGGTGAGAGGAGATTTGGAACGTAGCTCTTCTGTAATGATGAGCACCATCCCTAGAAGATGGGCAACTCTCTCACGCTTGGGGAAACCACCCAAACGCCTTGGCAACTCCAGCCAGCAGCCCGACTATTAACCCTACAATCACACCCCGATTAATAAATTCTTGGTTATCGAGCCGTTTGCCGATCCCGTCTATTTTTTCATCCAAAGTCCTAATTTCTCCAGATAGCTTTTCCCGGGTTTCAGCTTGCCCAATTTCTAGTTTGGTGAGGCGATCGTCTACTTTATCTAGCCGTTGATTGACTTCAGTAAACTGCTTATCGATTTTTTGCTCCAAACGAGTCAGAATCTCTTCAAGGGAGTAAGTAAGTGTAGGGGGTGGATTGGTCATCAGTAAAATCTTGGCAAGGGGGGCTAATTCTTAGAATACGCGATCGCTCCCTCTGGGCTGGGCAGGATTCTTTGGAGAAAGAATGTCCATCTGAGCAAGGTAATGCTGACTACTGAGCAGTTTCTCGCTCGGATTCCTGACTTGGCAAGGCTTCATTAGATATAGATATCTGCTGTTCTTCGGCTAAGTTGAGCCATTCTTCAGTTAAGGGAGTTGCCCCCTCCGTAAGGCTACCGACTGCCAAGGGCTTTCTCAGCTTCGCCGTTAGGGTGTCCCGTTGATTAATCAGGTAAATACTCATCAGCGTGATCAGAACCCCAAGCCACTGCAACGGGCTGAGGACTTCAGCTAAAAAGAGCTTCCCAAATAGAAGCGCAAAGACCGGGGTGAGAAAGGTCAGAGAACTTAAACTGGTGAGACTGCCACTCGCAGCAAAATAAAAGAATAATCCGTAGGCGATCGCACTCCCAAAGATCGTTGCATAGCTTAAAGCCAGCCAGTTCGAGAATGTGAGGTCTTGCCACTGGTGGGTTTCCCATTGGGCTGAGAGGGCAAATAACGGTAAACCTCCCAGAATCATGTGCCATCCAGTTGCTACTACGGGGTCAACATGGCGAGAAGCCAACCGAGAAATTACCGTTCCCCCTGCCATCGAAAGAGCCGCTAATAGCATTAACCACTGCCCATTCTGAAACAGTGCCAGGAAAATCTGGGACATACCATCCCCAGGAAAACCTTCCAGGGGTGATCCAGGCTTCCCAAACCCAGGTAAGATGCGAGAGGCAAAACCCAAAATCCATGATTCTGGCAACCCTAGAAGACTAATTCCCGTCACGCCAAAGGCTAGCCCTAGCCATCCCCAAAGTCCGATCCGCTCGCCAAAAATCCACAGAGCGAGAAGCGCAACAGCTAAGGGTTGAGAGTCAATCATCACTGAACCCAACCCCGCCCCAGTTCTGACTAGCCCTTCCGCCAAGAAACCTTGGAACAAAGCGCCATCAATGAGAGCAAAAAAGGCAATCCAAAACCATGCTGCCCAAGTCTTAGGCTGTTCTCTGCCAAGGAAGGCTGCCACGATCAACACCAAGACTCCCGCAGGCACCAGACGAATTCCCGCCATAAAGAAGGGAGTAGTGTGGGGAATCACACCTTTCATCGCGACCATTGCAGTTCCCCAAAGAAAAAAGGGTGCAATCAACAACAGGGGCATTAGAGGAAGCCTAGATGCAGTTGGTTTCAAATCCATGGTCTCAGCACCAGTTACAAAGGAACAAACCAGACAACCGTTCCCAAGTCAGCCCTGCCTTCAAAACTGACCTTGTTACAATTGAGCCTGAAAAATTGACGTAACGGAGTCGCCTAGTAGGTTTACAGCCCGTTACTCCTACTAGACTTTTCCCAGCACTCTCGTTTATAGGCCAGGGTGAATCTTTAACAATTGTACCGACTTATTTAGTTTTATTAAATGATCTAAAAAAATAGGGCACACTAGAATTCAGCCCTTTTGGGTTCCCTCACTAGTAGTTGACTGACATTCATGATTTGGCCTTTTAAGCCTGGAACTCGTAAACAAATTGCTCGAATTGAAATTACGGATGCGATCGCTGGGGCAACCCGCAAACGTGTCCTAGAAGCCCTCAAAACAGTTGAGGAGAAGAAATACCCTGCCCTACTGCTGCGAATTGACAGCCCTGGCGGCACCGTAGGAGACTCCCAGGAAATCTACAGTGCCCTGAAACGGTTGCAAGAGAAAGTCAAAATCGTAGCGAGCTTTGGCAATATTTCTGCGTCTGGAGGGGTTTATATTGGCATGGGTGCCCCTCATATCATGGCCAACCCAGGCACCATTACCGGAAGTATTGGTGTAATCCTGCGGGGATATTACCTAGAGCAACTCCTCGATAAGGTGGGCGTCTCCTTCCAGGTGATTAAATCTGGCCCCTACAAGGATATTTTGTCCTTTGATCGGCAGATTACAGAGCCGGAAAAGAATATCTTACAAGACTTGATTGATAATAGTTATCAACAATTCGTACAAACTGTTGCAGACGCCCGGAAACTGCCCGTAGACACCGTAAAAACCTTTGCAGATGGTCGCATCTTTACGGGTCAGCAGGCTCTAGAACTGGGTGTAATTGATCGACTGGGAACCGAGGAGGATGCTCGTCGATGGGTTGCAGAACTCGCAGGACTGGATCCTGATAAAACTCAATGCTTTACCTTTGAAGAACGTAAGCCCGTATGGAATCGCTTTTTGCCTGGAAGGAGCCAAGTTGCATCTAGGCTCTCAAGAAGTATAGATTGGGTGGAGTTTGAGCTATCTACCAGTGGTCAACCCCTGTGGCTATATCGACCTTGAGAGTTTCTTACACCTGGAGGATTTTTGCGTGGAGTGGAAAGTTCGAGCTATTCGGGGGGCGACCACTGCCTCAGAAAATTCTGTTGAGGCCATTCGAGAGGCTGTGACGGAACTACTGGACGAGTTAGAAGCCTATAATCAATTCGATCCAGAAGATTTAGTCAGTGCTACTTTCTCCGTTACCCGCGATTTAGATGCCGTCTTTCCGGCTTCGATTGCCCGTGAACGTCCCCGGTGGGAAGGTGTGCCTTTATTAGATGTACA
>JAYKHH010000541.1:0-3364 GCA_035285265.1 Leptolyngbyaceae cyanobacterium
ACCCATCTCTGCAGCTTCTACTATTGCCGTCTTGAGGCCACAACTAACGGCATGAAGGGCGGCTCCATGTCCACCGACACCAGCCCCTAGAATCACCAAATCGTAATCAAATTCCTGGCTCACTCGATCCTCCTGAAAAGACCCATTTTTAATCCCCTTTTTTCATCCTTCAAGGGGACTAAATATAAATGGATGGCTATAAATGAACTGTTATCAGCATTGAAAAACTGAGTTTGTGCATCTCTCATTTATGTTGTCCTCTCATTTTCAACTGGATAGGGTCAATCAGACAACCAGGGATTGATCCTCTGCCCATAAAAAAGCCGGGTAACTTACGACTACCCGGACAGTTCAATCGGATGGTTATAGAAGTCCAGTCATCATTTTAGGACTTACGCAGTTGCCATCAATGAGTAGAGGGTTGTTGGGAATTTTTAAAGGGCTGCAGCCCTTCAAAAATTCCCAACTGCGTAAGTCCTGCATTTGAAGGACGATAGCGATTCAAATATGACTGGACTCAGAATTTAGACGATTTACCTAAACAGCAACGGCTTGCTTGGGAGCTGCGCCCAATTCACCTTTGGCATACTTAGCAGCAAATACATCCAAAGTAGCAGTCTTGATCTTGCTGGCTTGACCAGCAGAACCAAAGGCTTGATAGCGCTCTAAACACACCTTCTGCATGTATTTGATGGAAGGCTTGAGGAAGTGGCGGGGATCAAACTCTTCAGGCTTTTGAGCCAAGGCTTCCCGCACAGCAGCCGTAATTGCTAGACGGTTATCGGTGTCGATATTGACTTTACGCACACCGCTCTTGATCCCTTTCTGAATTTCTTCTAGGGGCACACCATAGGTTTCAGGAATTTTGCCACCATACTGGTTGATCAAAGCAATCAGATCTTCGGGAACCGAGGAAGAACCGTGCATGACCAAGTGAGTATTGGGAAGGCGACGGTGGATTTCTTCAATCCGGCTGATTGCGAGGATTTCTCCGGTGGGTTTGCGGGTGAATTTGTAAGCGCCATGACTGGTGCCGATCGCAACGGCTAGAGCATCTACGCCCGTTTGCTCAACAAACTGCACCGCTTCATCGGGGTCGGTCAACAATTGATCATGGGTTAGCACACCCTCTGCACCATGACCATCTTCCTTATCGCCCATCCCAGTTTCTAGGGAACCAAGGCAGCCCAACTCACCTTCAACACTTACGCCAATAGCGTGGGCTACGTTTACAACGTTACGAGTTACTTCCACGTTGTACTCAAAGCTAGATGGAGTTTTAGCATCCGCTTCTAGAGAACCATCCATCATGACGCTGGTAAACCCATGCTTCATGGCAGAGTAGCAAGTAGCAGGGGAGTTGCCATGATCTTGGTGCATGGAAATGGGGATTTCGGGATAGGTTTCCACGGCTGCCAAGATCAAATGGCGCAGGAATGCTTCTCCAGCATAGTTACGAGCACCGCGAGAAGCCTGCAAAATCACAGGGCTATTGCACTCTTCGGCAGCCCGCATGATGGACTGAATTTGCTCCATATTATTGACGTTGTAGGCAGGGATGCCGTAGCCATTCTCAGCCGCGTGATCCAAAAGCAGCCGCATTGGTACGAGCGCCATAAAAAGTCCTCCTAGATATTCTGCGTTAATTATTTAGCTTGTCCTAAACAAGTTGGCTAACCAGCTTAGTGCTTACGTCAATCTTAAGATACTTTGAAGATTTAAGAAATTAAGTGGTGAGATTTGGTGCTCATGGCTGCTCAAGTAGTCCGATGCAGGAACGGAAACTCGACCTTGACAAAGATTAAAGGAGCTGCATTCCGCATTCAAGGCGATCGCCCCTCTGCCAGAACAGGATCAATACCCCCACGCCGTTCCAAGGTAAAAGTAGAAGTTCTCCCCAGGACGGCTTAGTTACTCCAAGGGAGGTTGGGATGCCAAAAACCAGAGGGCTAGACAGCTCAATCACCTCCGAAAAGACAAATTGGCGTATTCTATATCTCATCAATTCAGGTACTGATGCACTTCAGATTTCAAATGGCGATGCTCAAAGCTCGTCCTTCTCTGGCTCGCTCCGTTCCTTTACAGTGGATTTTAGTCTTTCCCTTTGTGGTGCAAATTTTTGCAGCGGTGGGGTTACTCGGCTATCTCTCATTCCGTAATGGACAAGCAGTCGTGAATACGCTGGTTACCCAACTTTTAAGTGAAGTTAACTCGCGAATTGAGGAGCAAGTGGACAGTCGTTTGGCTGTGATCAGAAAAGTGCAAGAGATGAATGTCCGGGCTATCCAAGCAGGCACCCTGGATGTGAGCAAAATCAGTCCAACCAGTTTTAAGACTACTGGTAAGGTGTTCTGGAACCAAATTAAAACATTTGACTTGACCTACATTGCCTATGCAAATGCAGACAAGGAATTTATCGGGGCTGGATACTTTTATGGCGCACCTGAAATTGCATGGCTGACGAGAGCGAATCGGATCGACTTTTATGCAATCGTTCCTGATGATGTTGGCAATCCCCAGGGAAAAATCACAGTTCAGACGGGCGGCGGCATTGATTTCTTTACGGATTGGTATCACAACCCGATCTCGGCGGGCAAAACCGTCTGGGGCGGTGTCTACCGATGGCCAACGGAACCTAAGCAAATTGCCATTCACCTAGGGACTCCGATTTATAGCAATACCAAACAGCTCCGAGGTGTAGCTGGGATGGATATTAGTCTTTCTCAGATCAACGATTTTCTCCGCAATCTTAAAATTGGACAAACCGGAAGAACCTTTATCATGGAGCGCTCTGGCAAACTGGTTGCCACCTCTAGTACCCAACCCTCCTACAAGATTTTCAAGGAAAAAGCTGAGCAATTACTAGCAACCGAAAGCTCCGATCCCCTGATTCAATCTGCTGCCAATCATCTGGTTAGCGATGTGGGCGGCTTACAAACCGTTAAAACTACCCGACAACTGAGCTACATCAGCCAAGGACAACGCAAATTCCTCATCGTTACGCCTTACCAAGACAAATATGGTTTAGATTGGCTGATTGTTACTGTGGTGCCAGAGGCTGATTTCATGGCCCAGATTAACCAAAATACCCAAAACACGATTCTCTTGTGTTTGGGAGCCTTGGGGGTGGCGATCGCCCTGGGATTATTGACCTCTCGGTGGATTACCAAACCGATCCTGCGGTTGAGTGCAGCCAGCCAAGCGATCGCCAGCGGCAAACTCGATCAAGAAGTAGAAGTTGGCAATGTGGATGAGGTAGGGATTTTAGCCCAATCCTTTAATCAGATGGCATCCCAATTGAAGCAATCCTTCACAGCTCTAGAAGAAAGTAATGAAGCGTTAGAGCACCGGGTGGAACAACGAA
>JAYKHH010000542.1:0-6296 GCA_035285265.1 Leptolyngbyaceae cyanobacterium
GCTAACTCCTAATACTGGATATAAACGTAACTCGTTCGTACTGTAATTCAGAAAAGCCCATACTCGCTGCAAATCATAAGTGCCCCATCATTCCTGAGCAAGATTGAAGTGCGCCAGTATTTCTGCTGCATGAGCTTCTGGTTTCACCTTGCGGTAAATTTTTTCAATTATACCGTTTGGGCTAATCAGAAAAGTAGTTCGGTGTACCCCCATGAACTCTTTTCCCATAAACTTTTTGAGTCCATAGCTCTCATAGAGGGTGGCAACCTGGGCATCTAGATCGCACAGCAAGGGAAAAGGAAGTTGATACTTGGTAATGAACTTACCATGGGATTGGGCTGTATCAGTACTAACACCAAGAACTACGATATTGTGGGCCTGTAACTCCGCATAGAGATCTCGAAAGCCACACGCTTCCTTGGTGCAACCGGGAGTTTGATCACGGGGATAAAAGTACAGTACAATCCACTGCCCTTGGAAATCTGAAAGGGAAATTTTATGGCCCTGAGCATCAGGTAAGAAAAACTCAGGTGCAGGATCGCCGGGTTTAAGGGGCATAGGTAGGTTAATTAGGCTCCCTTCTGAGTATAGTAGCGGTTGTAGTAAGCCTGATAGTAATCGCTACTAGTGTAGCCTTCTACGCCGTTGGCTATAATTCCTAGGACAGTTGTAGAAGAAATTTTGAGTCCTTCTAAGGCTTGCTTGAGTAAGGAACGGTCTGTCCTACCTAGGCCAACGACTAGAATCAACCCATTCGTATGGGCGGCCACAATGCTGCTATCCGCCAGACCCAGTAAAGGAGGGGTGTCATAAATGACTAAATCAAACATCTCGCTAAACTGATCCATTAACCTTTGCATCTTTTTAGAGGCTAGCAATTTAGTAGGGTCTGGGGGAATTTGCCCTGCCGTCAAAATAAAGAAATTGTCATCTAGCAAGGATTGTTGGATAACATCCTTGGCATCTAGTTCTGCTGAGATCAGGTTAGTCAGTCCACGAAAATTGGTCAGATTGAGCCGTAAGTGTAACTGAGGACGACGGAGATCGGCATCGACTAGGAGAACTCGCTGGCCCATAGCTGCAGCTGCCTGGGCTAAGTTAATTGAGACGGTAGACTTGCCATCGGCAGGGACGGCTGAACCCACCACCAATGAACGAATCGGTTCGTCAGAACCCAAAAATCGAATATTGGTGTGGATGGAGCGAAATGCATCTACAAAGGGCGAGGCGTTGTAGGAGGGGTTGAAAGAGGAGCCTGAGGATACAGCACTAGGTAACTCTAAACCAGGTGAATCACTCTGAGCCTCTAGCGCCAGATGGGCATTCGCCTGGGAAGGCAATGGGGTGTTCGAGATCGGAGCAAGCTCCTTGAGGTCTTTCCTGTAAGGGATAATGCCTAATAAAGGCAAACGAGTTGAATCTTTCAGCTCATTAGCAGAGTGGAACACGTTATCTAATTTCTCTGCTATCAATGCTGCACCAATCCCCAATAATAAGCCAGCAAAGATTCCCAGCACCAGATTACGAGTTGTATTGAGCGCAGTCAACACTCCCTGAGTGGGGTTAGAAAGTAGCTGCCAAGGGAGCGCTTTCTGGGCCGCCTCCAATTCTAAAGTCTCACGGGTTGCCAAGAAGCGATCTAAGCTGGATGTAGCAACTCCTAACTCCCGTTGTAATTCAGTGTATTGCCTTGATAGGGCAGGGACTAGCGCAAACTCTTGTTTAAGACGACGCTCTGCCTGAGCTAAGGCTTGGTTGCGGAGCTGTAAGACCTGGATTTGATTAGCTGTTTCAACTAGTTGTTGACCTAGCCCTAAGGACATGCCTGCAAGGGTGGTGTTTTCCGAAGCACGGCTATTTCCTACAATACGCTGAGATTCTTGATTCAAGAGGGATACAAGACTTTCCCTCTTTTCTCTTAAAACTTGAATATTAGGGCTGTCTGCCTGAAATCGCACCGATTCAACAGCAAGCTGGGCTTCTACCGCCTTAATTTGTGACAGGATCTCTTGGTAAGCAGGAGATCCACTCAGGGTTGAAGCTGTGAGCGCCTGTCCTGGAGCAACTCCTAGTTGCTTCTCCAAGGCGTTATAGAGAGCCTGCGCTTCTTTTAACTTGATCAGCGCCTCCCGTCTCTCTTGTTCAAGCTCACTAATCTGCTGTGCCAAGTCTCCACCCCGGCTTGCTGGATCAATGAGACTATAACGTTGCCGAAATCTTTCTAGTTGCCCTTGCAGTAACTCCACTCGTTTTTTGAGTTCTGGAAGTTGTCCTTCTACAAACTGGACACCCTGTTGTAGACTACTCTGCCTAACTTGCAAGCTATAGGCAATATAGTCTTTAGCTAACTGATCTAAAACAACTTTAACTTTTTTGGGATCTGGATTCTGGTAGCTAACCGATAGGATTTTAGTACCTCCACCTTTAGCTGCAGTTGCTACTTGAGCAATTTGTAGACTTTGAACCAACTGACTATAATTCAGGTCTGGATAGGTTGCTTGCAAGCTCTTAATCGTAGGTGCCAAGAAGGATGGGCTGCGTAGTACCTCAATTTGGGTAGCATAGTCAAACTTGGCTTCTGATTGAGAGAGCAAGCCTGCCTTTTCATTATCTATGGCAGAGTTGGTGATTGGCTCCACTAAAACTTGAAAACTAGACTGGTAAATTTTGGGGCGAGTTAAGGTAGTGGCCCAAAAGATGCCCGTCACAACCACTGCTACACCAGTAATCAGCCCAGCCCTCCGTTGCACGATACTCAAAAACTGCTTGAGATTGAACTCTTCTGACTCATCCGATGGAGCAGTGTAGTAAGTCAGTGGCAGAGGCTGGGACTGCGGTACACCGGGTAAGGCAGGATAAGAAGAATAGGGTTCAATTTGTTGCATAGGGTGGCTAACGAATCAACGAAGGTAAAAGCCAGGATAAAAAATCTCAAAACTTACCACTAAAGGTAGCAGAAGTTTTGAGATCTTGATGATAAAGATCAGGACAATTGATTGCCTCAGAGGGTGTTTAAAAAGGGATGGGTGAGGTCAAAAATGGACTCCAACTCTTGCCAAGATGACGGCAAACATTGATTTCGTCGAGGATGGTAGCCAAGAGGAGAGTCCTTAATGATTCAGGGATGGACTTTTCAAACACCCTCTCAAGGTAGACCAATTTTGCCGTCAGCCCTTGACAGCAAAATTGGTCTAGAGACCGAGCAACCTAAATACGCTAAAAATTCCCGTAAAAGGTGCCGTTAGTAGTCCTAATGTGTCCGTAAACCCTACTACACCAGACTTGCTGACAAGAATCGTGTCATTATTGCGTAGCGCTGGGTTGTTGCCTTCGCTAATACCTTGGGCAAAGTCAACCGCTATAGTCTGCCGAGATACAGTGCCATTCGGATTCAGGCGAACTAAGTCTACGGATCCTTGCTGCGCTCGGTTATTGAATCCGCCTGCTGCTAAAAGAGCCTGATTCAGAGGGGTATTGGGAGGGACTTGAACGGCTCCTGGCTTCCCTACTTCTCCCACAACGTTCACAGTGATTCTATCTGGGGAAAAGCTAGCATTTGCTAGCCCAGTTGCTTCACTGGGAGAGAGGGTGCGGGCAGTTGCAATCTCAATTGTATCTCCCTCCTGTAGCGGCAAGTCTTGACGCAGATCTCCTTCTTGGAGTAATTTCCAGAGATCAATTGTAATGATTCTCTCAGTGCCTCCTTTGGTTAATCGGCGCACCTTGATTTGGCGAATGTCAGCAGATTGAGTAATGCCTCCTGCGATCTGAATTGCGGTGGTGACCGTGGGGTTTTTCCCTTTTGCCACCGTCAACCCCGCCGTTCCTGTTGAAGTAGAGGCGGCTCCTCCGGCTCCTCCGATAATATGAGGGCCAGGACGATTCACCTCCCCAATTACAGCAACCTTAAAGGGCTGAGCTTCATTGGGGGCAAAGCTGGCAGCCGCCAGTTGGTTTGCTTCAGCGATGTTAATGTCTTGACTGGTGGGGATAAAGATAGAATCTCCATCGCGCAGCAGGAGATCCTGACGTAAGTCGCCTGTTTGTAGTAGTTGCCATAGATTAACGGTGATTACTTGATCAGGGCCAGTATTGCGAGGTCGGGGACGGCGTACTTGAATTTGGCGAATGTCAGCGGATTGAGTAATGCCTCCTGCTTGCTGTAATGCCCGTGTCAGCGTGGGTGAGCCTCCAGAGGCACCTGCGGCAGAGACACCGAGGGTATAGGAGCCAGGACGGTTCACCTCCCCTGCCATGGCCACATTAAGAGGACGAGCACTTAATAGAGTGAGAGTTACAATCGGGCGCTTTAAAAACCGCGTATACCGAAAAGATATTTCACTCGCTGCTTGCTTAAGAGTCATACCTTGAACCGAGACGGTTCCTACCAAGGGTAAGTTAAGGGTGCCATCGGATAACACCTGCAACTGCCCACTGTATTCAGGGACGTTAAAAACATCGATTTTGAGGCTATCACCGCTGCCAAGGGTATAACCATCTTCTATCGAGACAGGGGCAGGGGTAGGGGTTTTCAAGGGAAGAACCCCGCGTGGCTTGGGTGTTAAGCTCGGAATCTTGGGTTGAGAGGGTAATGCTGGTTCTGGGCTTGTCGTTTGGGCTGGGACTACTACTTGTCCTGGGCTTGTCGTTTGCGCTTGAGCCGGAAACTGCCAACAAGAGAGTGTAATTAAACTAGACAGGGCTAGCCCACCGATGGACTGCTGAATTTTTGAATAAACAAATAGAGGGTTTTTCATTAGATTATTCTCTAGAAATCAAATCTTGTCGGATGATTTGCCGTTTTCTACACCTGTAACTATTGAAAGCTGCAAAAAAAGCAGGGTCAATACTTTCAACGATAGATGTTACTATCTCCAGGAGGATGAAGTTATGATGAAGATGATTACACGTTCTAACATTTTTAGGCACATTCACAGTTAGCTTTTCGTCTATTCATCTTGCCATCTCGAAACATTGGTATTTTGAGGCTGCATAATAGAAAAATGGTTTTCTAAAGCTCAGAGATACATCGGCTATCATTAGGGTTCCTCGGTGACTTGTTACCTGAACCTAGGAAGGCTGGTAGTTGATAAGTGATACTCTAAGCCTGAACCGAGCCATTCAACACAAAAACTTGCATGACTCAAGGTGTTTCAGTAAATCTCTCTTCGGTTAAGTAAGTGGATTTGATGCTAAAACCCGTTAAAAAGTTCCTTCAGCAGATTGCTCAGCTTATTCGACTCCGGAAGGGAATTAAGCAGGAGCCTGTTGTATGTCAGATTAAGCCACCCATGAGCTGGGTAATTCCTGGCAAGTTGGCTGTGGGGCGCTCACCTAGAGCTGCGGATGGCACTGTTTTAGCGGCAGCAAATATTAAGGTTATATTTTCTCTTTGTGCCAATTCTGAGAAGTCGCTGCCTGAAGAATTTATGCAGCTATTTCGCTGCTTACGCCTGGTCTTGCCAGATAGCCACTATGCCACTGAGATCAAGGTTAAGCAATTGGCTGCTGCTGTAGACATCGTTCAGCACAGTATTGAGAGTCAATTACCGATTCTGGTGCATTGCTTAGCAGGGGTTGAGCGATCGCCCACGGTTTGTATTGCCTATCTCTGCCGTCACCACAACCTGGAGCTTTGGGAAGCAATCAATTGGCTCAAGCGAGTTCATCCCTCTTCTATGCCGACAGAATCTCAGATTCGGGTGGTGCGTGAGTTTCTCGAACAGCCATCCTTGAAGGACAGCAAACTGCGGATCGTCAAAAATTACGAGGTTTCGTAATCGATAGACGTAATACACCACAAACGATTACAGGATGACTGTTTTTTCTGTGAAAAGCCTAAATAATCCCTGGGTGGGATAGACATTCTGTTCATTGAAGGGATAAACCCTTGAGTCTGTCCTAAGATCCACAGGTGAAGAGTCCTGTACCTATATATTATTAATTGCCCCATTAACCTTGTGAGTCATTGTGAGGCTCCTAGCGGTCGGGGTATCCTGGTCTTCTACTCAATTTTATGAACTCTCCCCTTGAACAACTAAGCGATCGCTTTCAGCAGGCTTTAGTCACTGCCTTTGGGTCGGATCTGATGGGAACGGATCCTACCCTGGTACCTGCTAGCAATCCTAAGTTTGGCGATTATCAATCTAATGTTCCCTTAGTCTTAACTAAAAAGTTGGGGAAACCGCCACGGGCGATCGCCGAGCAACTGGTTCAGTCCCTGGACGTGAAGGATTTGTGCGAACCGCCTGCGATCGCAGGCCCCGGTTTTATTAATTTGACTTTGAAGTCCTCCT
>JAYKHH010000543.1:0-8847 GCA_035285265.1 Leptolyngbyaceae cyanobacterium
GATGCTCTGTTGTAGGAGGGAGACTTTGGGCAACGGTTCTGCTGTTCAAGGCACTTGCTGCTACGATTTTTGAGCTGAAAAAATTTAAGAGCAGGGCAATCAGGGTACTTGTAGCTCCTGCCAGTACCAAAAATCGGCGATTCAACTGGAACATAACGCTTCCTTTGCGATCAGGAGTATCCTGCATTTGTAAAATCTTTATGGACGATCAACCTACCGTGTACTCACCGACCTCGGAAGCTCCTTCCTTCATAGGGAAGAGCTAGAAAGATCTTCCTCACTGGGACTTCACGGATGGACTATAGGGATTAGTTGACGGAGAGACTAACCTGTTGCAGGAGCCCTTCACAAGCATCCAGTAAGAGGTCAATCACATGCTCAAATCCCTCTGCGCCGCCATAGTAGGGGTCAGGAACCTCTCGCTCACTGTAAGTGAGGCAAAAGTCGCACATTAACTTCACCTTGTCTGAATATTGGCCGTGGGGATCAAGGGCAAGAATATTGTGGTAGTTATCTTGATCCATTGCCAGGATTAAATCAAATTCTTCAAAGTCAGACTTGTGAAATTGACGGGCGCTGCCTTGGAGAGAAATGCCGCGTTTTTTGGCAGCTACATTCATACGGCTATTGGGAGGGCTGCCAATGTGGTAGCTGGAGGTGCCAGCCGAATCGCAAAGAATGCGATCGCTTAACCCTTTTTTCTCAACCAAGTGGTTCATGATATTCTCTGCGGCAGGAGAGCGGCAGATATTACCCAGGCACACGAACAGAAGTTTGTAAGTCATGGATTGCGTGAATTGATTGCGTGATCCAACGGGTTTTGAATCCAGTATTTAAGTTTCTCAGATCCTACACCCCGATTCTTGAACGAGAAAGGAGTAATCTTGAGTATTGTCAGCGAAGTCAGGAGTAATTGAGATGGCGATCCACCCAACCGCAGTGATTGAGTCGGGTGCTCAGTTGGGCAAGGATGTCACAATCGGAGCCTTTTCCTACATTGATCAAGATGTTCAAATTGGGGATGGTTGTATCATTGGCCCCCACGTGACAATTTTGCGCTACACCGATTTGGGAATAGGCTGCCAGGTTCATGCAGGAGCCGTCTTAGGAGATTTACCTCAAGACTTAGCATTTAAGGACGCAAAAAGCTATATCAAAATTGGGGCCAACTCGGTGATGCGAGAAGGAGTCACTATCCATCGTGGCACCAAACCTGAAACCGTGACGGAGATTGGCGCAGATTGCCTGCTCATGGCCTTTAGCCACGTTGCTCACAATGCCAAGTTGGGCGATCGCGTGATTTTAGCCAATGGAGCCTTGGTTGCAGGCTATGCCGAAGTCGGAGAAAGAGCTTTTATTAGCGGCAATTGTCTGGTTCACCAGTTTACACGGGTGGGCAGATTGGCCATGATGTCGGGGGGGTCAGCAGTGCAGAAGGATGTACCCCCCTTTTGCATTACTCGCAGCATGAGTCCCAATACGGTCATTGGTCTGAATGTAATTGGGATGCGACGGGCAGGGATGAGTTCTGAGGAACGGTTGACCCTGAAGCGAGCCATGAAAATTCTCTATCAGTCCAACCTGAATGTCTCAGAAGCGGTAGAAAAATTGGAGCAAGAGGTTACCTCGGATTTGGTTTTAGAGGTGTGCCAGTTTATTAAATCCTCTAAACGGGGCATCTGTAAGTTTGTGAAAAAATCCAAAGCAGACTCAGAGCAGGAAGAAGAATCTTAGGTTTTGCTGAGTTTGGGGATGCATTCGCCCCCCTAGCCCCCCAATTCTGGGGGGGACTGGATCTAAATTCCCCAATCCTGGGGAATTTAGGGGGCTTTCGGGGAGGATCGGATGAGAGCCAAGCATCCGGCAATTCAGAAACGCCGAATCTTAAAATCCGTCAGTAGGGGCACCTCTTGTGAGTGCTTTATCGCTCCCCTTACTTTAAGTTCAAAACTCCACTCTCTTTGAGTTTTGGATCAAAGCGGAATTGCATTTGCACCCCACGCGCCTTCAACGTTTGGAGAACTTCCTCCTCAACTCGACGGGCCGCTTTTTTCAACAGTTTGGCTTGGGTCATTTCATCAAGGGCATCAGCATAGTTGCTTTGCTCCTCAGCAGTCATAACCGCTTTGACATCAATCGGTTGATTCCATTTGGCTTCATCGGGGCCATTGCCAAGGGGAACCGTGCCATTTTCCGCAATCCAGGCATCTCGAATGGTTTCTAGAATGGTGCGGTTGGGTTTTTCAATCTGATGTACTTTTAGCCAGTAGCAGCCTTGGGGTTGCCGAACTAAATGCTGCTGAAGACTGAGATACACATCACGGGAGTAACTAATAAATTGCAGAGTTTGCTCGGCATCAAAAATGGCATAGACTCCTACCTTGCCCTGAAATCGAATGGGTAGGACTCCGGATTCATCAATGTAGGGAACGTAATCGAGGCTGGCAAGGGAAGGAAGATCGCTCATTTAAGAATTTTAGATTTTGGATTTTAGATTTTGGATGGGATGCAGCCCACCTGTAGGGGCGCAGCATCCGGCAGCAAGACTGGACTCCTTACCCAAAAGCTGGCCCGGATGCTATGCCCTCCGGATTGCTAAACACTAACCCGGCGATAAATAGCACAGAGGCGACTGGGCTTAAAGATTTTAGCTTTGAACATGAAGTTGGGTGGCACGTTAATTACGACATGTTCACTGGAGGTATGGTATTTTTCGTACTCCGCAGGCATTCCCTTGGGGGTAGATGGGGTGTAGGGCACCGGTTGGAAAATGAATTCTGTGAATTCAACTTGATCAAATTTTGACTGCTCAGCCACCTGCCGTAAAAATTCTGGACTCTGCAACAGCTTAAAAAGCTGGGCTTTAGCCTCTGGGTCGAGGGTAAAGCTACTGTCAAAATTGTCAATGATTTTGAGGATCGCCATAGTTTAGAGACAAGTCTGATCCCTTCTATTTTTGCATTCTTCCAGGCGGCAATTGCCCAGGCAATTTTCCAAGGCGATCGCATTCCCGATCCTAACCCTTCTCTAGACCTCTGCTAGACTGGTAATCTTTGAGCAGGTTGCTTTGATCCCTTTAGTCCCATACGACCCTTGAACGCTTTACTGATTACTGGAACGGATACAGATACAGGTAAAACTGTCCTCACCACCGCTTTGGCAGCCTATTGGCAAACCTATTGTGCTACTTCTAGTTTGGGGATATTAAAGCCCATTCAATCCGGTGTGGGCGATCGCGAACTCTATCGTCAGCTTTTCTTCCGCGATCAGTCCCTAGAATCCATCACCCCTCTATTTTTTGAAGCTCCCCTAGCTCCCCCCATAGCAGCCCAGCGGGAAGGCCGGAAGGTAGAGCTAGAAAAAGCTTGGCAGGCACTCGAAGCCTTACGACAACAGCGAGATTGGGTGTTGGTAGAAGCCCTAGGAGGGTTGGGGTCACCGGTCACTAGCGAAACGACGGTTGCCGACTTAGCCTGGGACTGGCGGTTGCCAACGGTATTGGTTGTGCCGGTGCGACTGGGGGCGATCGCGCAAGCAGTGGCCAATGTAGCGTTAGCGCGTCAATGTCGGGTTCACCTCAAGGGCATTGTGCTCAATTGTGTGCAACCCCGTTCCGATCAAGAAATAGAGGACTGGACCCCTCCGGAACTGATTGAATCTCTGACCCATGTGCCAGTGCTAGGAATCATCCCTTACTTAGTTGACCCAACGGATATCACTAAATTGGTTCAAGTCGCCTCCAATCTTGATTTAGAAAGACTTCTCCCCTTTGGTCTCAGTAGTAGGCTTGAGCTAAGCAAATAAATGGGTGGGATGATGGAGCTGAAGACTCATGGATCCAACATCCTCGATCACTGGCTACGGGTTCGACTGATTGAGCCGACGTTGCCACTCGGCATCGATCCGATCGGTTTGGGATGCTTCCTGATCCAGTAAATCCGTCTCGGTGGTATAGACCAAATCTTGCTGACGAATCACCGTCTCAGCAGCAAACTGCTGAGCATAGGCAAGTTTTTTCTGTAAATCCGGATTGGCCTGGTTTAGGATGCGTACCCGTGCCTGACGTTGCTGATTTCGGGCTGCAATCTTTTGATTTTGTCTTTTCAGCCAGAAATAACGAATAATTGGGATGGTCAAGAAGCCTGTTCCGTAGCCCAGCAATAGCCACATAATCGACTGGGTAAAGGCCACTAAACCGCCTAGTTCAGCAGCGATCGCCCCATCCCCTAGTAACCCTGCTAGCGCCAACGCGGCTACAAAGTTAAGGACACCTAGACCAATCGCCATACCAATCTGTCCTGAAGTTGCATGACTAAATTGCCAAGTTTCTTCTTCTAGGTAGGGTGCAATCGATCTAGGGCGTTGTTGAGCGACGGTGGTTTGTAACTCTGGGAAGTGATAGACAATTGCACCGTCAGGACTGACTTCTGGTCGTCCATTAAAACGAGTGAGGACAGGTAGCATATAGTCTTCATATTCCTGGGCATAGCCTGTGCCCGTTTCATCGAGGTAAGGGGCAATCTGTTCCGCTGCCACTGCGCCCTTATGGTTACGAATGACCGTAGCGATCGCTTTCCAACGGCGATCTTCCAAATTAGCATTGGGGTCACCATCTCCAAAGAGGAAAGAGAATACGGCTTCCAAGAAGTTCATTTGCCGTTCCTCTGGAGCCTGCAAGCGTCGGGTAGACTCATCATAACGACGGTCATAGGTTCCATAGTTTGGAGAGAAGAACCAAAACCAATCTGGCCCAATCCAAAAATGAGGCATGAAGATGGCTCCACCTCCCCCGCTCCTACCCGAGTCACTGCGCTCATCATTGTCTCGGTTTGAGTTGAGGGCAATGAGGATGACCACAATGGTGACCAAAATCAAGACAATGGAAACAATTAAGGCAATTCCAAAAGAGATCCGAATTATATAGAATAAAACCCGCCAAATCTTTTGCCATCGCTCTTTCCAGCGCAAGCGCCAGAACTTATCCCGCATGACAGCTCGGAAATTCTTGGGGAACAAGTAGACTACTTCCCCTGACTCCGCCACCTGTAAATGTCCACCTGCATCAGAGGCAAGAGCCAATAAACCTCTTTGGGCCAAGTTGACATCTAAGCCTGCCTGGGTCGCCACATCCCCCGGAGTAACTCGGTAGCCTAACTTCTCAACTGCTTGCATCAGTGAGGGATTGGGTGTGGGATTAAGTGTGGGATTTGAAGCCATGCCCGTTCCTTCAAAAGTAGAGTAAATTAACTACCTCTAGTATAAGATCCCTCTTTTGGGCACCCCTGCTGAATTTTGGATTTTGGATGGTGATTGAGCGAGGTCAAAATCTGGATTTTGGATTGGGGAAGCTGATAGATTTCCTACCCCAACCTGTAGTGGCCTAGCATCCGGCAGCAAGACCTGCTCCCTGGCTCCAATACTGGCCCGAATGCCGTGCCCTCCAGATGCTCTTTCGCTGCCAGGATCAGAAATATAATTTAAAGATTAATTCTGTATCTTGAGTTACAGAAACTCATTATTATTGTATGTATACGGAATTGCCAATATTAATGCTCGCATTGCAGGTGAATTATGGTTAACGCACTTCAGGTCAATTACTCTAATGCCGTGAGTCGGCACCAAGCTAGTATCCAAGCCTCCTTGGCCCATCGTCTTGAGGCTGCTAGAGAAGCTAATAATACTCAACTGCTAGCGCTGTTAGAGAAGGAAGAACAACAGCTTAAAACAATACCCCCCAGTGCTTTACCTTCCAATGCTTCACCTTCATTAATGGCCAATCTGAAGAGCGCATGGCAAGGCGTCACACAAGCGATCGCCAATAGTTCTGAGTTGCAAGTCAGACAAATCAGCGATGACTTTGGCGTGAACTGGTGGTATGCCTATGACCCCCATACAGGCCACGCGGTCTATACCGACTCAGAAACCGAGATGCGCCTGTGGATTGAAGAAAACTATTAAAGCTAGCTAGCATCTGTATTTCTCATCTGTCTGAGAACCTGTTTGAGAGGGTGTTTAAAACAGGGAGTGTGACGTAGCAGCATGTACCATCAGTTCTTCCAGGATGTTTGCAACGGCTGGTTGTATCGTTGAATGGGCTCGGAATATCAGCATCAATTCTGACCAAAGGGGACTTTTCAAACACCCTGTGAGGGGCATGGCGCTGCCATGCCCCTTGCTCTGAGAACGCCTTCTGTGCACCCAGGTTGCTCCAACTTGACTAGCCAGATTTTTAGCGATTACACCGACATCATTGTTCAGGCGATCGCTAACTTGGTCGATATGATCTTGACCATCCAAGAAAATCTATGCTTCCTGGTAAGGCGGATCTTGGGTAGAGCGGATCTTGGGAGATCAACAGACCTATTTCTCGGTGAGAGACCAAGATCCATCCCAATCGTCAGGGGGAGGAGATTGCAGCCAATACTGGCATCGCTCTAGATGCAGCGCTGCTGCTTTATCATGATTGTCAATTTCTAGTATCGTCGCAAATTGGCCCATAGCAAGGGCAAACTTACGCTTCAAGTAAGAATCGCGTCCTTTATGATAGAGGTCGATTAGTTGCTGCTGCTGATCCGAGAGCGGTACATCTCGGAGGCCAACCAAGGAATAGATCGAAACGGGTTGAGTTTTACCTTTAACCTTGATGTAGTCCAATTCTCTAGCCCAGACGCGATCGGCACAGGGCCGATAGGTATTCTCGCTAATGACAATGTCGCAACCGTATTGCTTGCTAGCACCTTCTAGGCGAGAACCCAGATTAACACCATCCCCAATTGCAGTAAATTCCATGCGTTTACTAGAGCCAATGTTGCCACTAATAACGCTATCGGAATTGATCCCAATTCCAATTTTAATTTTCTGCTTTTCGCTGCGTGGTTTATTAAACTCTGCTAACCGATGGCGCATCTCGATCGCCGTTTGCACTGCCATCCAATGGTGATCCTCTAAGGGAAGGGGAGAACCAAAAACCGCCATGATCGCATCGCCAATGTATTTATCGAGGGTGCCCTTGTGCAAGAACACGGCATCCACCATCGCCTCGAAATATTCGTTGAGCATGTCTACCACTTCTTCGGCTGCTAGGCTTTCCGTCAAGGTGGTATAGCTACGAATATCTGAGAACAACACAGAGACATCCTTGCGATCGCCCCCCATCTTAGCGGCATCGGGATTCTCTAAGAGCTGTTCGGCTAACTCTTGAGTCATATAGCGGTACATCGTACTCTTGAGCCGCTTTTCATCACTAATGTCATCCATCACCACCAGTGCCCCCGATACTCTCTGGGTATCGTTGGCATCAGCGATCGTATTAATAGACAGGTTAATACTATGCTGTTCTTCGCCAGAGGCGGGTTGCAAGGTTTGGTCAGGATAATATTGTTGGCGAGTTTTTTCGTCCTTCGCTTCAATGGCATTGCCAAACCACTTGGCAAAGTCACCCTTCTCAATGTAGATCAGGTCACGGACTAACCTACCCTCGATTAAATCCTGAGTATCTAAACCCAGCAATTTCTTCGCACTTTCATTAGCCGCAATAATTTTTCCTTCTCTATCCGTTGAAATCACTCCGTTGGAGAGCGATCGCAGAATATCCCGCTGCATCTGCTCTTGCTGTTTAACGGTGGCAAACAATTGGGCATTTTGTAGCGCCACCCCTGCCTGAATATTGAAGGCTTGCATAAACTCCTGATCACTGCGATTAAAGCTGGCTTTCCAGCAGTCAGGAGCTTGGGGCCATTCCGTTGGATCGTAGGGGGGAAACTCTCCCTGTCGTTTTTTGTTGACTAGTTGCGTTACACCAATTAAGGCACCATCGGCATTAAACACAGGCATACAGAGCAAGCTACAGGTGCGGTAGCCATTCGACTGATCTAGCTTCTTGGAATTCCCGGAATCTGGGTGGTTGTAGAGATCAAAGGAGATATTCAGAACTTCACTGGTGGCTGCTACCTTGCCTGCGAACCCGACTCCCACAGGTACCCGCAGCTCTCGCAGGGAGCCATCAGGCAAAGGAATTTTAGTCCAGAGATCGTTGCGATCTTTGTCCAATAGCCACAGGGTACTGCGATCGGCATTCATCAACTCCTTGGCTTCATCCATAACGCGCCGCAGGGTTGAATCCAGGTCTAAGTTACTTTGGCTGAGCGATCGCGTCGCCTTCATCAGCGCTGATGCAGCCCGTTGCTTCTGGGTTGCGGCATAAAAAGAACGAGAGCTTTCTAAAATCAGGCGAATGGAAGGGGCAAATTCCGCAAATACTTCCTCATCCTGGGCGGTAAAGCCCTGCATATCCACCCGGCTTGAGAGCGGTACATCCGGCCCACTCGAACTTTTGAGTTTATTAAGTAACTGGGCAACTGCAACCAACTCCCCTTGTTCGTTCAGCAGCGGGAGAGCCAGCATGGTATAGGTACGGTAGCCATTTTTCTGATCCTGGATCTGGGCAAAAGCTGAACGGGGATCATCATAAAAGTCGAAGGGAATATTGATGATGCGCTTAAAGGTAGCCACCTCTCCCGCAATGCCCCGATCTGCAGGAATGCGAATCTCTAGGGATCCGCCCCCCTCCGTCTTTGCTAATAAAGACCACAGCTCATTCTTCTCTTCATCCAGCAAGAAAATGGTAGTGCGATCTGCATTGAGCAATTCCCCAGTTTTGAGGGTAATGGATCGCAGCATTTCATCTAAAATTGCGTCAAAACCCTGGCTGTCCAGCATTGAGTCAAGCATGGACAGGGTTTGATTCACCACCCGCAGCTTTTGCTCAACATCGTTCGCAACTTGCTTGAAGGTATCTTGAGTCAGGGGAGCCAAAAAAGAGGTGAAAGTACCTGTGGTAGTCGTGAG
>JAYKHH010000544.1:0-5190 GCA_035285265.1 Leptolyngbyaceae cyanobacterium
GCCCCCCCACAGCAACTTTTTTACCCCGTCGCTTTGCTTCCTGGATTTGGTCAATAAAATCTAGCTTCTGTACAATCATGGCCGACACGATCACCATGTCAGCCCAGTCCCACTCAGCCTCCGTAACCGCTCGGATATTGCGGTCTACCAACTTAAACTCCCAGGTTTGGGGCAGAATAGCAGCCACCGTCACTAACCCTAGGGGCGGAAGCAACACTTTACGATTGACCAATTCCAAGATCTTTTCGTAAGACCAAAACGTCTTAGGAAAGCGTGGATACAGTAGTAAAACTCGCATGTTAACAGGAACCTCGAAGTGAGATTGTATTCTTCGTTCTCAGTGAACTCAGCCTAGCATGTTAGTTGTGAACAAACCTTAACGATGATCCCTGGTCTTGCTAGGAATGCCACTGATTTTCAAAATATCGGTGAACGTAGCGCAATAGGTGGGCAGCCCGAAGGTAGCTGGACTAACTGGGTTTTGATAGGTAAAGTCTCGATAGGTTAAACAAAAGCGATCCCAAGCTGCCATTTGGATGCGGAATAACACAATCAAGAAATTAGCTAGCCCTAAAGACAGGGGAATGCGGAAATAAGTTCTCTGATTGAAGTAGGTGGAGACATCTGCGATCGCCTGATCCACGGTGACAGGCTTGTTCCCCAGCACAAGCTGATTGGTAGATGGCAAGGTGACATTAGCAGGGGGATCAATCAGACAACGCACCACCTGAGCAATATCCCGACCATGAATAAAGTGAAAACTGCCCTCAGCCTTGATAAAGCGCAACAGACTTCTCCATTTCATCACCTCCGCAATGCCTGAAGAAAGGTGGGAGTAGGGCTTTTCGTCATCGCCTCCCAGAACCAGGGTTGGAAAGACCGTCGTAATATGGGGGGCGATCGCCAACTTAGACAATTGGTGAAAACATTGGTATTTAGACCGGACATAATCGGTGCCTAGTTCTCCGGCTTCCTTCAGCACTTGGTTATCCCGTCCCAAAATACTAGCTGTGGAGAAGTAGATCACCTGTTTACAAACCTCTGGATTCAGCAGGTTCATCAATCGGATCGTCTTCACTACATTGACATCATAGGTTTCCTGCGGATCCCCCCAGGCCGTTGCCGTCAAAATTGCACAGTCGATGGTTTGTAATAAGTCCGCAAACTGCTCAATCTCACGCATATCCCCTTGCACTAGGGTGATACCGGGTCGAGCCGTATAGTCAAACTTGATCTTGTCTGGATTTCTGACGAGTAAGAACAGTTCATGGTCAGTTTCCTGGATCAAGGCTTCAGATAGGTAATGACCAATGCAACCACTGGCACCAGTGAGAAAGATTCGTTTGGGAGTCATGGATGAAAGCTACAGGTTAGAAATAAGGCTGAGGCTAGAGGCAGACAGTCATAGTACAGATGCAGCCCTGCAGGAGCTAGTTACCTATGCATAGGAACCCTTTGCATAGGAACTAGGATGCTGGATAGACTTTAAGGCTTTCCCTATTTAATGTACATAGCGTTCCACAGGAGATCAGTCTAGAAAGCCTCGTAAAAATCAGTCCAACCACCTTCGACTGTTCCAGAGACTCCCGTTTATAGGCCCCAACCCTCTAGCCCGGACTGATTCCCCATGTAAGCAGTTGCTTACAGATATTTAGACGTTAGCTATCCTCTGAGAAGAGATCTAAAAAGATTGAAGCCGAGGCTTGAGAAATAATCAAGACTTCAGGATTTGGAGGGCTGTTCAGATATCTGCCAAGACGAGATCCCTAAAAGGCGTTTGGAGACGGTTATGGCAGTTCCAAACCGCACCTACACAGACTTTCCGTGTAGGTGCGAGTTCCGGCCTATATCGAGTGTCTGCAGCCCACGACAGCAGTTTACTCTGCGATCAGGCTTCGCCTCGGTTGGGGTTACTGCAACTGAGCGTCGCCCTAGCAATCCAGATCGAAGCGGTTCAAACAGTCTCTCACATCCAAAAGATTTGATCTGGGAAACCCCTTAGAATCGACGGCTAATCACCTTTGACGTTTCTTCCCTTGTCCAATCATCGGCCTCGTTCGAGATCGTGATCCGCTCAGGTTTGCAGCGCTTAACATTCATCTCAATGCCTTGAGCCCCTTCCTGCTGCAAGTCCTCTACGTAACCGGGCTGAGCACTCTTCGCTTCTTTTGCACTCGAAAAAGGCCCAAAGTAGTATTTGCAGTCAGGTTTTGCTGTTGTAATCTCGACCCACCAGGCTAATCCGAGTGTATCCAGGAAGCTAGTTAAAACTTCTTTCATGTTCCTTGCCAAATCAACCATTTGTTAAGAAATATTATGCAGTCTAACTGTGCTTTTTAGTTAGCTGTTTCACCTTGAAATTTCATTCTTTATGAAAGAGAGCATTAAATCTTCCAGACAAAAACAGGAAAGATTCAATGCCCAATCACTGATCAGAATGAGTTTACAAGCATCTTGCAGTCCTATAGGGGATGTCTCTTCTCCAAAGAACCTGTGGTGCTGCCGTTTTCAAGGTGCAGCATCTTAGA
Source organism: Leptolyngbyaceae cyanobacterium (assembly GCA_035285265.1). Classification (GTDB taxonomy): domain Bacteria; phylum Cyanobacteriota; class Cyanobacteriia; order JARCMD01; family JARCMD01; genus JAYKHH01. The sequence continues at coordinate 2,529 of JAYKHH010000544.1, forward strand.
CCATCGTTGGCGATAAACCTCGTAAAGAAGCATTCCAGTGGCCACAGAAGCATTCAGGCTAGGGGTATGCCCCTGGAGTGGAATGGCCACCAACTCATCACAAGAACGCTGGGTGAGCAGGTTTAGACCTTCCGCTTCAGAACCAATTACTAAAACCGTTGCATGATTAAACTCAAGGGTATAGGCCGGTTTGCCAGCACTGGCTGCAGCCCCATAGATCCAAAAACCTGCTTCCTTCAATTCCTCCAAAGCTCGGTTCAGGTTCACAACTCTAGCGACCGGAAACGTTTCCAGGGCACCTGCTGCCACCTTCATTACCGTAGAGGTCACCCCAACGGCTCGTCGTTGGGGGATGACTAATCCCTGTGCCCCCAATGCCTCAGCAGTGCGAATAATTGCTCCTAGGTTGTGGGGATCATTCAGACCATCGGCAACCAGCAAAACCGGATGCTCCGTAGCTGATTTAGCTTGCTGAATCAAATCACCTAGTTCTAGATAACTATAGGGGGCAACTTGAGCCACAATCCCCTGATGATTAGCGCCTTGGGTCATGTGATCCAACCGACGGGGTTCTTCCACTTGATCAATGACCGTACCTTGAGCCTTGGCCTGATTCATCAAACTATGGAAGCGAGGATCGTAAAATAGCCGCTGAGTAATCCAGATGCGATTTAATAGGCGTTGGCTCTCCAATGCTGCGAGTACCGTATGTCGCCCATAAATTAGATCGGATTCCTCTGCTTCTGACTGGATTTCTGGGTTTTCGCTGGCTTTGGCAGTGAGTTCTAGATTCTTTCTTTTGGCCGAGTAATCAGGCTTATTTCTACCTTGGGGCCTATTCCTACCTTCAGGTCTATCTCGATCATCGGATCTATTCCTACCTTCAGGTTTATACCGACCTTCGGGTCTATACCGGTCATCGGATCTGTTTCTATCGTCGGATCTGGATCGCCCTTCAGGTCTATTCCTGTCGTCAGATCTATACCGGTCATCAGATCTATACCGGTCATCGGATCTGTTTCTATCGTCAGATCTGGATCGTCCTTCAGGTTTGTATCGCCCTTCGGATCGATTCCTATCGTCGGATCTATTTCTGTCTTCAGAGTTGTATCGCCCTTCAGGCTTGCCTTTAGAAACAGGTTTGGGTTTCTGAGATGAGTATTCGGTAGATTGCTCGGAGGGTTGATCCCAAGGGGATCGATCCTCCCGATCCCTATATCCGCGATTGGAGTCTGTCGCAGCACCCTTAGCAGACCGAAGGATTTTGCGGCCTACAGGTTTGCCCTGAGACTGCTTGGAGGAATTGTAAGATTTAACCCGAAGTTTGGGTTTGGAAGGCTTGGCGGACATAGGCATAGGAGTTGAGGAAGGTAAAGGCAGTAACGCGAGGGCAGATTACTCTGAAGTCGGAACGTCCAACTGCAGATGAGTTAACAACTGGGCTAATCGTGGGGGATCACTGAGATAGAGGTAGCCGATTAAAGTTTCTAGGCTGGTTGCCTGTTGATAAACTTCCAATTCGATCCGTTTGGGGCCACCTGAGGCAGCATTGCGACCCCGTTTTAAAATGTCTAATTCTGAACTGGTTAGATAAGGCTGGAGCGATCGCAAATGGCGAGCCTGGGCTTCTGCCCTCACTTGAGCCACGACCTGCTGATGATAGAGCTGCGATCGCTTAGGGGGCAGCACGTAACAACTGCGAACATAAAGCTCATAGACAGCATCCCCTAAGTAGGCTAATGCGGATGGAGAGATGCTCTGAATTTGTGACCACGAGCTAGCCGCCTTCGGCAGGGAGTTACAGAGAACATCAGCTCCTAGGGGAACTGGATCGTCAGCTCGTTGCTCTGAACCATCTCCCTCCTCTAATTTCACACGGCTAGACCCTCAAATGTAGAATGAACTGTATTTATTCGTAATAATTCGGTGGGATGTGGGCCTGAGGACCCAATCAGAAGCTGACAAAAATTGATTGCTACGCAGCAAAAAATCCTAGCAAGAGACTGGGTGAATCCCAATACCATTGATAAAACCATGCAAGAACAAGCCACCTAGCCTTTTTCTAGACAGCTTGTTCTAAAACACGAGGTCAAGCAGACTTGATCTTCTCCAAGGCAACTTCCACAGAAGTTTGTAAAGCAAGAAATTGTTCCAAGCGTACCAATTTAACAGTCTGAGTTACCCGTGGGTTAGTGACAATTTGTAAAGTCCCTTCCGCACTTTGAGCTTTCTTGGCTATTTGCACAAGCGCTCCTAATCCAGAGCTATCTACAAAATCAATATGAGATAGATCCAAAACAACGTGTCTTGGACCTTCTTCAACGCACTTGGTGAGTACCTTACGAAAAGTAGGTTCGGAAAAGGCATCCAGCAAGCCCGTCAGTCGAAATAGTTGGTAATTGTCTCTGATTTCACGAGTGCCTCTGAGGCTCACGGTCAGAGTAAGTGGTTCAGGAATAAACCCCTCCTAACTACTAGTCCTTAATCCGAGGCTCTAGTATATGCCAGTCCGCTAGGGACTGCAACCTACTTGAGACCAACGAACTTTAAATATAACAATCTGATTGAGTTTGTGACCGGTAGCGCAGTCATCTTGCCTGTTTTAGGGGACAGGAAAGAGATTACTTGCCATCTGAAACCTAATATCCTCCAGCCTCCTTAT
>JAYKHH010000545.1:0-3474 GCA_035285265.1 Leptolyngbyaceae cyanobacterium
GGTAACAGGGGCAGGGCCGATTGGTCTGATGTTTATTATGCTAGTCAAATATTTTGGGGCACGGGCGATCGCCACCGATCTACTCCCCTCCCGTGTCGAAAAAGCCGTAAGTGTGGGAGCCGATGCCGCCTTTAATGCCCGTGACCCAGACCTGACTGCGAAGATCCACGCGATGACTGGGGGAATGGGGGTTGATACCACACTCCTGGCAGTCCCCAGCGATAAAGCCTTTTTCCAAGCCTTGGACTGCACCCGCAAAGGTGGCAAGATCCTATTTTTCGCTGAGTTCCCCGATGAAGTGGAAATCCCAATTAATCCCAATATTCTCTACCGTCGAGAGATTGACCTGATGGGCAGTTACAGTTCTTCCTATCGAGTTCAAGCCCTCGCGGCTGAGATTGTGTTCAATCGCAAAATTGATGTGGATGCCTTGATTAGCGATCGCTATCCCCTGCAACATTTATCGGCTGCCGTGGAACGCGCGATCGCACCCACCGCAGAGACTTACAAGATTTTGATTTATCCCTAGTCGTTCACCCAAGAAACTTTGCCCAGTTGCCTCAATCCAAAAGAACCAATTTGTAGGGCACCTCGAAAAATACAAATCTTGCGCTCATAACCAAGGTCATTCTCGTCGGATGGGGCAGTTAAACTGCCCCCACCCCAATTAATCGAAGTACCCTGTAGGATGCTGCAGGGTTAGAAACCCTGTAACATCTGCTTGGCACACTACTAGCGATCGCTTGAGGTATTTTCACCTCTCCATTTTTTCAACCAGCGTTGCCGTGGCATTAACCTCAACTTACATCGTTAAGTCTCTTAGGACTTACGCAGTTGCCATGAATGAGTAGGTTTTTGGGAATTTTTGAAGGGCCGCAACCCTTCAAAAATTCCCAACTGCGTAAGTCCTGTCCCTGTAAATACAGGGACTGTACCTATAACTTAATCTGCTGTAAATGACTGCGGGGATTAAAGCTGCGGTTGGCACGGATCTTTTCGTAGGCTTCCCGTTCTAGGGGGCTTAAATCCTTGGGAGGCACAATCACAACTCGAACAATTTGGTCAGTGCGCTCTCCCTTGGGACGGGGCCAACCTTTGCCTCGGAGCCGTAGGGATTGCCCCGAACGAGTGCCAGCAGGAATATTCATGGTGACTGAGCCATCGGGGGTGGGGATCTCGATCGCCCCTCCCAAGACGGCTTCATCCGGTGCAATTCCTACTTCACAAACCAAATTTTCGCCTTCAAATTGGAAGAAGCTATGGGGTTGAATTTCAATGATTAAGTACAGATCTCCCCGTTGCTGGTTGTAGGGATTGATCTGTCCTTTACCCCGGACTCGAATTCGGCTTCCCGGTTTGGTGCCTGCCGGAATCTTGACATTAATCGTTTCAGACCCTAAACCTAAGCGCTTTTCAACCCCATGAAAGGCTTCACTTAGGGTCAGCGTCAGGTTAGACTCACGATCGCCTGCCGTTGATGTTGTGCGATCGCCACCAAAGTCACTAAACCCTGCACCTCCCGGTGCTCCGGTGCTAGTCCGACCATAGTTACGGGAGGAGCCACCCCCAGGAGTTGGCCCCCCAAAGCGACCTAGTAACTCATTGATAAACTCATCAAAGTTACCGTACTGGCTAAAATCAACGTTATTGAAATCTACATTGGAGCGATTTCCATAGGGTGTTCCCTGACCTGCTTGCTTCCAATACTGACCAAACTGGTCATACTTCTGGCGTTTTTCAGGTTCTGATAGAACTTCATAGGCTTCACTAACTTCCTTAAACCGAGCCTCTGCCTCTCGATTACCAGGATTCATATCTGGATGGTATTTGCGGGCCAGCTTGCGGTAGGTTTGCTTAATTTCATCCGCACTAGCTGTTTTGCTTACTCCCAGGATGGCGTAGTAATCTTTGAAGTCAGTAGCAGCCATCAACTTGTCTCCTCTAGAAATCTGACCAGAAAGCCTTACCCTGCAATATACAGCGGTTTGTCCTCGATTCCAGTATAGGCCGTGCTCTTGAAATCCCTATCCTCAGGAATTACTTGAGGATGATCTCTGTGCAGGCAACTGCAACTCAAATTCAGGCTAACAGATATAGGAAGATAGCCTGGTTCGGTCATTGACTCGTTCCTGGGTGCAATTCCCGAACTGACACCTACTCCCTGGCCCCAATCGTACTAACAGGACTTACGCAGTCCCCACAAATTTATAGGGGTTTTGGGGATTGTTGCAGGACTACAGCCCTGCAACAATCCCCAACTGCGTCAGTCCTGACTAATTGTTTTCTGATTCCTGGCTAGAGACGGATAGGGAATCTGTGTTTTGGTTCTGGTCTAATACTAAGGCTTCTAGCTCTGCGAGGGCATTTTCCGCCCGTTCTATCTTTTGAATCAGCGATCGCGCTACACTCTCTCCTTCTTGGGCCGATTCGGTGAGTTCCTGAATACGAACTTGGAATCGGGTTGCCACTTGGTTCATCTGCCCTCCTGCCTCAAAGGTTTCAGTGACCAACTTGCCAATTTCAGAGGTGATATTGCTAAATCCCTGTAACTGTCCCCCTGACTGATTAGCAACTACGGCTGCTTGCATGGACAAATGCCGCACCTGCTGGCTGACCCTAGCAATGAGCCTGGAGGCGTTATGGACGGTTTCCAGTTCTGTATTGAGGGACTTGCCAATCTTAACCACTTGGGTAGTGCTATCACAAATAGCATTTACCCCATCAAAGGTAGCCTGGAAAGCCCTTTTACCTTCCAAGGATAGTAATTGGCCAATCCGGATAAATCGTTGATTAAGCTGCTCAATTTCCTTGGATTTTTTGAGGGACTCAAGTTTTTGAAGTTCTAATAACTGATTACGTTCCTTATCTTCAGCCTGTCTTTTCTCTAGAATTTTTGTATATTCCTTAACTTTTTCCTGCTCTTGTTTCAGTCGCTTTAAAAATCGATCGGCCTCCATTTTTTGTTGTTGGATAACATTATTCACCAAGGTTAAGATATGAGACTGAGCTAAAAGTAGGTCATTAATGCCCAATAAGGACAGTTTTTTCTGCTCGCCCATGACCAGAATAGGTTCATACATCTCCCCCTCTAGACGAGAGAGAGCCATCTGAGCTGCTTGGTCAATCTTGCAACCATAGGGAAGTTGGAGTGGCTTTAATTGCAGGGAATCTGAAAACACCTGAACTGGACGCTTGAGATAAAGCTCTAAGCTGAAAGGCTGACTCATTCGTTCTAGAAACTTTCGCCGAGAAATCATCCCAAAACCTTGGGTTAGATCTGGAATAATCACGCCAGGTAGTGCAGGTTGCTGATCAAATATTTCAGAAAGTTCCCGAGCTAAAGCATTAGCACTGATTTGAACATCAAAGGAAGCAAGATCTCCCAAGGTAGAATCTGGAGTGAGTTGAGTCAGGTTAAGCATATCCTGGGATGAGTTAAGGACAGAGAAGACACTACCTGCATACTAGACCCCT
>JAYKHH010000546.1:0-3100 GCA_035285265.1 Leptolyngbyaceae cyanobacterium
AAACAGACATTTCCCCCCGGCTCCCAGCGGGAGGGAATCACCACCGCATCGCACTGGCTTAAAAAAGCAGGTACATCGTCAATGCGCCCCATAAATTGAATCCGAGAAGATGCACCCGCTAGTTCCCGGAGGTGAGCCTCATCGGCTCCAGTTCCCCCAATCTGAAGCTGGATATTCATGTCTGGGGGTAACAAGTTCATAGCTTTGATCAACACATCGAACCCTTTCTGGAAGGCCAGTCGTCCGTAGGCCACCAAGCGAAAGGGCTGCCCGATCGCCCTTGGGGATTCTGGAACCGCCAAAAAACCATCCAGCGTTCGACAGGAACGAATTAAGGTAATCTTCCGCTCCGTAGCCAGCTTGTATCGCAGCATCCAGGCTTGCTGGTCTGCGGAGGCAGCAATGGTTCGGTGGGCGAGACCATAGGCGAGCCGCAGCATCCAACGGAATCTGAATTTAGAGGCTACATTAAACCGTTCAAAATTGGCTGAGTAGTGGTGCTCATTGATCATCACCTTGGCTATGCCCCGCAGTTTCCAGAGGTTAATCAGTCCCCTCCAGGAAGAGGCCGCATGGACGACAATCAAATCCGGCTTCAAGGTCGCCAGCAAAGGCTCCGCCTCCCCCCAAGGCATCACCAGAAAATCAAACTCTTCCGCCAAACGAGAGGTTGCCAAACTGGTCAAAGTTGCCGTGATCCCCCCTGTCCAGCCCATGCTGTGACCACTGGTAATCTGTAAGATCTTCGGTTTCATAGGCAGAGGGCTTTGCGGTAGCAGGTCTGGAAATCACCTTTAACCTGCTGTCTTAACGCAGCATGGTCAAATAGGCGATCGCTGGTGGCTTCAATCTCCGCCAATTGAGCCTCTGGCTGAAAGTTAGCCAAGTTACATCCCGGCACCCCTAGCCGCTCGGTGAGATCCCGACCCTTGTTGGAGTAGTAGAGGTTAAAGGGCATCCGTCCACAGGCTAAACTCAGCACTGCCGTATGGTACCTAACCCCAATAATCAAACGAGCAATGGCCAATGCTCCCATGACCACCTCCCAATTGGCTAAGGGGCCGGAGGTCGCAAAGGGATTAAACACCTTCAGTCCCGGCACTTGCTGGGTAATGCTATCTGCCACTTGGAAATCGTTGTCGGCGTGATAGGCGTTGGACTGGAGGAGTAGGACAGGTTGATGCCCCCGTTGAGCCAACTGGCGGCATAGGTTGACGATGCTGCCCTGAAATTGAGCATTGTCATGCTTGTACATCGAGTCAAAGGCTCGTAACGAGATCAGAGCTGCTTGCCCTGGCTCCACTTCTAACGCGGCAAAGATTTGTTGGGCTGCTGCGATCGCCCCCTCACTCACGGTCAAACTAAAGGCAGAGTCAAAGGATAGGATTGCCTTTACCCCGGCCTTCGTTAACCGTCGATGGCTTTCTGTATCCCTCACACACACGGCGGCCAAACGCCGCATCAGAAACGTGAGAGCCCAAAAACTCATGCCGTGGCAGGAGCGAGGGATAGATTGCCCAAACACAAACTTGCGATGGGGAGAGGCCGCAAGCTGTAACAGGTTGCGAATAAACTCCTTGGTAATCAAATACTCACGGGCATTATTAAAAATATCTCCCCCCACACTGATGTAGGCATCACAGTGTTTCAGATCCGTTACAACCTGCACACCGGGGGTATTTTGCAAGGTCTGATCTCGAAATTTCGCCACCACCTGAGCATCGGGTGCCATCGCAGCCAGGGCACTGTAGATTGCCGAATCACCAATATTCAGGGTTGAGTAAGTATTAATCAGACCAACTGTAGTGCCCATAGGAGGAAACCCACAAAATATTGAGCGATCGCTGAACCCTTGACTCCTCGACTCTGGATGACAGCCATTGTCAGATGCATCAGCTATATGATGACAGCGTGCTGGGTACTCATGGAGACTGGCAGAGGGTTGCCAAAGCCACAATTCATTGATTTAAGTAATAACTCGTAGAAAATCCGCACTTCAGTTACGGATACCCTCGTCCTATTGACTTTATCGGCTCACGATAGATTAAACATCAGGGCAATCACATGAATCTTGGATGAAGTATTCGTGAATATCCGGAGATATTGAGTCAATAAAAAGTTAGAACATAACTTGCCTGGAGAACCTACCCCATCCTCCGACCACCATTCGGGATGGGATGGACTTGATAGGGTAGAGAGGTAACTTCCCACAACCCTTGGTGTCAGTCCTAGACTTTTTACCTTGGCCTTTGACTATGACCCTCAACCTTCCACAAATTTGCGCTCAACTCCAAAACTTTCAGTTTGCTGACTTGCTAATCCAAGGGTTGGGGTGGTCACGTCCTAGTAGGCCAAAAGCAGTCACCCTAGAGCTTAAAGGCGAAACCTACCAATACCAGGTGATTGCTCAACTGGCCGGATTGATGGTATTGGAAGTAGTAGCAGCGAATAGACAGATTCCCCAACCTGAGCGTCGGGTACAGATTCAACAGGCGATCGCAGCCCTCATTCCCCATTTTGTTCTCATCTTTGTGGATCGCCAGCGAACTCAGAGTTGCTGGTACTGGATGCAGCAGGCAGGAACAAAACCCTGGCTCCGCAGCTTCACCTATGTGAGGGGACAACCTGGGGACTTGTTTCTGGGCAAAATTCGTGATTTATTAGGGGACTTGGTCGCGATCGCCCCTGCAACGCCTCAACTCCTAGAGATCAGCCAGCAATTCGAGCAACAAATGGATATTCAGCCAGTAGCTCAGAAGTTTTTTAAGGAGTTCAATTCTAAGCTGGTGGAATTGGCATCCCTGATTCAAGGAATTGATCGAGAGACGGATCGGGCTTGGTATGCCTCCGTGCTTCTCAACCGCTTGATCTTTGTCTACTTTTTGCAGCGCCAGGGATTGATTGAGGGCGATCGCGACTATCTGCAAAGCCAACTTGCTTTGAGCCAGCAGCAGGGGACGGATCAGTTCTACCAAGGTTGCCTACAACTCCTATTTTTTGAAGGCTTTGCGAAACCGATATCTGATCGAGATCCCCAAGCTCAGGCTCGCTTGGGACAGGTGCCCTATCTGGATGGTGGCTTGTTTCTCCGTCATCGCAT
>JAYKHH010000547.1:0-14592 GCA_035285265.1 Leptolyngbyaceae cyanobacterium
AGCTACCGTGTCTAAATCCGTCGGGGGTTGAGTATTTCCAGCCCATTTGGCCCCCTAAATCCCCCAATTCTGGGGGACTTTAATGGCTGGAAAGCCCCCCAGAATTGGGGGGTTGGGGGGCTCAGAGAACTTGTGGAGACACCGTAGAATAAGTGGATTTACCAGGGAGCCAGAATGCGAAAAGTCGGCGTTTTAGGCGGTACGTTTAACCCAATCCATTGGGGACACCTACTCATGGCAGAAACAGCCTTGAGCCAATTGCAGTTGGATCAAGTGGTGTGGGTACCCACCTATCACCCTCCTCATAAGTCACCCCATGAATTACTCGACTTTGCCCATCGGTTAGCAATGGTGGAGGGGGCGATCGCCGATCACCCTCATTTTGTCGTTTCCAATCTGGAGTCCCAACGAAATCGGTCTTCCTATGCGATCGATACCCTGCAAGACCTGCAAGCCATCTATCCGAATACTCAGTGGTATTGGATTATCGGCTTAGATGCCTTCCAAAGCTTACCCCGCTGGTATCGTCTTCCAGAATTGGCGAATCAATGTCATTGGTTGATTGCCCCCCGTGGCCCGTGCCATCCTGATGCTCAAGCATCCTGTCAAAAAGTGGCTGAACAGATCGGTTGTCTTGCGATACAGATTCACTGGCAGCTTTTAGAGATGCCTTGGGTTGGAATCTCATCCAGCTTGATTCGTAGCTATTGCCAAGCGCAGCACTCCATTCGCTATTTATTACCAGAGGCCGTTCGGCTGTATATTGCGACTCACCACCTTTATCAAGCCGATCAAAATCACTGAAACAAGGGTGCTCCCTAAAGTGTATGATCTGGGCAATACGAGGAATTTACAGACCTATTAGTTAGTAAACAGAGGGCAAAAAGCAGTGATTAGAGTAGCGATTAACGGTTTTGGGCGCATTGGTCGCAACTTCGCACGGTGCTGGGCAGGCAGAAGTGATAGCCAGATAGACTTAGTGGCGGTGAACGACACATCTGATCCAAAAACCAACGCCCACTTGCTGCGGTACGATTCAATGTTGGGGACGTTTAATGCCGACATTAGTGCGGATGACAACTCCATTAGTGTCAATGGAAAAACCATCAAGTGCGTCTCCGACCGTAATCCAGAAAATTTGCCCTGGAAAGAATGGGAAATTGACCTGATTATCGAATCGACTGGTGTATTCATCAGTAAGGAAGGTGCATCTAAGCACTTAAAAGCTGGAGCCAAAAAGGTGCTGATTACCGCTCCAGGCAAAGGGGAAGATGGCACGTTTGTAATGGGTGTGAATCATCAAGATTACGAACATGATAAGCACGTCATTATTAGTAATGCCAGTTGCACCACCAACTGTCTGGCTCCCGTTGCTAAGGTGTTGCACGAAAACTTCGGCATCATCAAAGGCACCATGACCACCACTCACAGCTACACCGGCGACCAGCGCTTGTTAGATGCAAGCCACCGGGACTGGAGACGGGCCAGAGCAGCGGCTATGAACATTGTACCTACGTCCACCGGAGCAGCTAAGGCTGTTGCGTTGGTACTACCCGCTCTCACTGGCAAATTGAACGGAATTGCACTCCGCGTTCCCACCCCTAACGTTTCCGTGGTGGATTTAGTCATTCAAGTTGAGAAACCCACGATCGCAGAACAAGTCAATCAAGCCTTGCAAGCAGCGGCTGAAGGGCCACTCAAAGGCATTCTGCACTATAGTGACTTGCCCTTGGTTTCCTGTGATTATCGCGGTCACGATGCTTCCTCCATCGTGGATGCACAACTCACAATGGTCATGGGTGGAGACATGGTGAAAGTGATTGCTTGGTACGACAACGAATGGGGCTATAGCCAGCGCGTTGTTGACCTTGCAGAGCTTGTTGCTCAAAAGTGGGTAGCATAGTCTTACAGGAACATTTTTCTGGATAAGTAGTTTCTTGGTAGGGGTGAATCTAGGTTCACCCCTTTTTTTATTCACCCCTCTGTCAACGTGAATTTGATGCCCCTACAGCAATAAAGTATTTTGGGATTTGCAATTCAATAATGCACCCGACGTAGGATGTGTCAGGCGTTAACCGTAACGCATCCTGGGGATTTTATTTTCGCGCAAGTCCCTTTGGAGCAATCTCCTTACGTTAAAAATGCTGGAAGCCTTGACTCAAACTCAAACTTTGAGTCGGATAATGACCCATCGCATCCGTTAATAAAATCTCCGGTTCCGATGTAATGGTTCCCACGATCGCCGCCCCTTGACCCAAATTGTTAACCAATTCCTCGGCTGCTTGGAGCGGTAGGCATAACACCAACTCAAAGTCTTCTCCTCCATACAATGCCCACTCCAAGGCTTGCTCGGCGGAGAGCCATTCCTGGAGAGCTGCTGGAATCGGAATTTGGCTGCGTTCTACCCGTGCCCCAACGCCACTCGCCTGACAAATTTGCACGATCGCATCGGCTAGACCGTCACTGCTATCCATAGCCGCAGGGAAGATTTTGGATTTTGGATTTTGGATTTTGGATTGGGTGTCTAGGATGTCCCAAAGGATCGGGATGACATCGAATCTAGGGCGGGGGCGCTGGTGGGCTTTAATGAGGTTGGTTCGATCTACGGGGGAGAGGGTGGGGGCAATTTCAGGATGGAGGAGTAACTCTAAACCCGCTCTGGAGGCTCCATGCACACCCGTAGCTACAATCCCATCCCCAGGACGGGCGGTGGAGCGACGCAGGGTGCGTTCGGGGGAGACTTGTCCAAAGGCTGCGATCGCCACGGTCAAAATGGACGAGCGGCAAACGTCTCCACCCACCAGGTGGGTGTTGTAAAGCTGCAAGCAGTCGGTTAACCCCTGGTAGAGTTGCTCAACCCACGCAACGGGCAGATCACTGGGTAGCGCCAAACCAACGGTAATACCCAAGGGGGAAGCTCCCATGGCAGCTAGATCCGAGAGATTGGCGGCGGCAGCTCGCCAACCGGCATCGGCGGGGGAGGTGGTGTAAATTCCCGGTGTGGCGAGTCCCAGGCTAAAATGCACACCCTCGACTAAGAGATCAGTCGTAACTACCAGAGACTGGCCGGGTTTTGTCAACAGCACTGCAGCATCATCTCCCACCACATCTGCAGGACAGAAACGCTGTAATCGCTTGAGGAGCCCCTGCTCCCCTAAGTCTCGAATCCGGAGATCGCTGAAGTTGTGGGTCACACTATGCTGCTAACGAGACGGCTGCTCACGGGAAAGATGAAGTTTAGGAAATCGGTAGAAGGAATTACCCTCAGCATCTACCTCGACAGATGCCTCAAATGCTTTGGCCTGCTGCTCTAGATAGGAACTCGCCCATTGAGCTTCGACCCTAGCATAGGCCGCTAACTGGATCAGGGATACACAGCCATCTTGGCGCTCTATTAACCGATAAAAGGCATCATCCAACTGTCGTTGCTGTTGGGTATCGCGCACAGCATTCAGGATGATGTTTCCTGCAAATGCTATCGTCCCAATAATCAGTATTACCTCAAGGATTGCCATTGCACTTTAGAGTTTGGGTTTTGGATGTACTTTAATTGTCCAATTAAATTCGGCATCTGGCATTCAAAAAAGCAAGGGACAGGTCGCCATTTCTCAATGCTTTAGATTCAGCAGCAATTAGGTGTGCTGCACCTCGGTCAACAAAGACCCTTTCTTTATAAATCGATCAGTATTAAAGATCGTCGTTGATACGTCGGTAATGCCTGCGATCGCAACCGCAACACTAGACAAAAAAGTTAGAAGAGTCTCAAATTCTTATAGGCCAAAGCTTTGAGTCCTGATATTTTGTAACCAAGGGTACTCAGAGGCGTTAGGCTACTCCAAAGGTGAGATGCTTTTTGATAAACGTGAGCAATTTGGATTAAGAGGTTGTAGTGGTCTTAGGATCTTTAGGAATTGGCATCGGTGCGGCTGCACTGGCATTGGGTTTAGGAGGATTGGCGCTGGAGCTTCAGTATCGCCGTCGTCCTGGCAATCAGTTGGAACTAACCGCTGGAGACTGGCAATTGGAGGTGTTTGAACCTCAGCGCTACGTCTTAGTCGGGGAAATGGAATTTCGTAATCAGACTCAGCGGCTAGAAATCATGGTGCCAGAGGTCAAGGCCCAGACGACGCTGATGTCTAAGGAAAGCTTGCAGGGCATTACCTACACCACCCGTGTGATTCCCCAACACCCAGAGGAAGCAGCTCGACCCGATGACTATTGGTTTGCCTATATTGTCAAGGTTGGCAAAAAAACTCGGTTTCAGGTTGTGGTAGAAATCCAGGGCGCAGATTTAAGCGCCTTACAGACGGCTTGGATCCAAGTCCGTTACATTACCTATGGCCCGGAAGGGCGCATTCCAGGAATGCGTCATGTAATTGTGCCTCTTCAATTTCCCAGCACAGACCTGCCAGAACGGTGGCGACCCACCCCCCAAGCCGATGTGCTACCGATTCGGACTCACTTACTGACCCATCTGGATGATCCCGTGGAAGTGGTGCGTCGTTACGTGCTGCCCCACAGCCAACCCGGAGATGTCGTCACGATTGGAGAAACACCCCTCGCCCTGATGCAAGGACGAATGCGCCATCCCAGCCAAGTTCGGCCTGGTTGGGTTGCCAAACGGCTGTGTTACTTCTTCCTCCCCACTTCCAGCTTGGCAACTGCCTGCGGATTGCAAGCCCTCGTCGATATTGTCGGGCCGAGTCGGGTCGTGTTTGCGTTTGTCGTGGGTGCGATCGCCAAAGTTTTTGGTAAGCCTGGGATGTTCTACCAACTAGCAGGCGAACAAGCCCGATTGATTGATGATGTCACGGGCACCCTGCCTCCCTACGACCAATTTATTGTGCTAGGCCCCGACAAGCCCCAGCAAGTCGTCAATCAAATTCAAAAGGAAACGGGGCTATCCGCTGCGATCGTGGATGTCAACGACCTGAAAGCGGTTAAAATATTAGCAGCGACTACTGATTTGTCAACTTCATTTCTTAAGCAAGCTTTACTCAGCAACCCAGCGGGAAATGCAGATGAACAAACCCCAGTCGTACTGATCCGCCCGACGGAACTCCCTCGTAGTTAATGCTTAGCAGCCAAACAACTCCTCTGGGTTGATGGAAACTGCTCAGAGAAACTGTTACCTTGAACCTAACTCCCACCAGTTTTTTTGTTGCTTATCTGTAAATTGCCGATATGACTCAATTGCTCCCCCAGAATGCAAATACAACGATCCGGGGCATTCAGTACCACGATCTGGATGCGGTTGAGCAACTGTTTGTCTCTGCGACCGCAGTCGAGGGTGAGAGTGCTTCCGAAGAGGTAGGTAAGTACCTCCAGCAGATTCGTCGCTGGTATGGCCCCGTCAAGTTCCTGAGCCTGTTTCCCAACCCCCTTCAAGACTTGTTTTGTAGCTATGTTGCGGAACAAGACAATCAGGTGCGGGGAGCCATTCAAGTATCGCCCTTCAATCGCACTCGCACGACTTGGCGCGTGGATCAGGTAGCCGTAGAAACGGCAGCCCGGAATCAAGGGGTGGGCAGTCAACTGTTGCGGCATTGCTTTGAAGCCATTTGGGAGGCTCGCACCTGGCTGCTGGAAGTGAATGTTAATAATCAGGTGGCTTTGGCGATTTATCGCCAAACTGGATTTCAATCCCTGGCGCAGATGACCTATTGGGCGATCGCCCCTGAAATCCTCCACGAATTAGCCGAGCGGGAGCCTGACCTACCCAACTTGCTCCCCACCAGCAATGCCGATGCTCAGTTGCTCTATCAACTCGATACCGCAGCCATGCCGCCCTTGGTACGCCAAGTCTTTGATCGTCATATTAACGACTTCAAAACCAACTTATTTGGCGGGTTAATTCGGGGTGTCCAATGTTGGATGCACCATCAGGAAATTGTCAGTGGCTATGTGTTTGAGCCTCAACGCAAAGCAGCCATTGGCTATTTTCAAGTGCAAGTGTGTCGAGATGGATCCAAGCCCCACGAAGCCCAACTCACGGTTCACCCTGCCTATACTTGGCTATATCCTGAGTTGCTCTGCCAAATGGCTCGGGTTGTGCAGAAATTCCCTGCCCAATCCCTGCAATTGGCTTCTGCGGACTATCAACCAGAACGGGAAGAATTTTTAGAAAGATTGGGGGCAAGCCGAATGGCCCATACCCTAATGATGTCTCGCTCGGTTTGGCATAAACTTCGGGAATCCAGACATGTTTCTCTAGAGTCGCTGCAGTTGGCCGAGATGCTTCAGAGTTTCCAGCCTGCTCAAAAGCCGATTCCTAGCCGTATTTCCCTGCTCCAGTCCCTCCGCGATCGCGCCCAAGCAGATACCAAGCAGTTGTTAGATGCTAAAAACGAAGCGTTTCGGAGTGAAGATCCAAACGAGCATTCCCTGCCCTTCAACGCAGATGGTCTCTGAATCATGAGGCAATGGATGTGATGCCGTTTATTTCAGCACTGGGGCTAGATTTAGGTAAAAAGCGCATTGGCGTAGCGGGATGCGATGGCACAGGGCTGATTGCAACGGGGTTAATGACCTTAGAGGGGCAATCATTCCCGCAGGTAGTGGAACAACTCAAACTATTAGTCGTAGAGCGGCGAGTGCAGGTATTAGTCGTTGGCTTGCCCTATTGTATGGATGGCACGGTTGGGACTCAGGCGCGATCGGTACAAAAATTTGCGACTCGCCTCGCCACGGCCCTGGATCTGCCCCTGGAATATATCGATGAACGCCTAACCAGCTTTCAGGCAGAGCAGTTCATGCATGCAGAACGCCTATCGCCTTCTCGCCATAAGGCGGTGATTGATCGCAAAGCTGCCGCGATCATTTTGCAGCAGTGGTTGGATCAACGGAGGGAGAGGAAGCAAATAAACTCATCTGTAATGCCCCTCAATCCTGTATAGTCTTGCCTAGCTCCATTAAACTCCACCTTTGTGAGGCATACTTGGCAAAGGAACACGCTTAAATGGTGGCAGCAAGAAGTACATGCCTCAGTTGTTTAGGAATTATTAGAGATTATGGATCAAGACGAAATGGATATGGATGCTCCAACCGTAACACTAACGGACGAAACGGGGCGTACCCTGCTTTGCTACATTGAGCATTCTTTGGAAGTTGAGGATCAAGAGTACGTGTTACTCCTGCCCGTTGACTTTCCCGTAGAAATCTTTGCTTGGCAAGAAGATGACGACCAAGAAGAAGAAGAAGCGGTGCTAGTAGAAGATGACGCCGAATTGGATCGGTTGTTTCCAATCGCTAAAGCAGTTTTAGCAGAGCAAAACCTCATCCTGAAGCGATCTGCCCTAACGTTGACTGTGGAAGGGGAGTTACCCGACTTTGTAGACGATGAGGACGAAGAAGAAGAGGATGACGAAGAGCACGAAGAATTGCAACTCCTCGCTAACTTCTATGAAGAAGAGCAAGAGTATACAATTTACACGCCTCTAGATCCCTTCTTGATTCCAGCTCGGTTGAATACCAAGGGTGAGCCAGTTCTACTTTCTCCTGAGGAGTTTGAAAAAATCGAACCGCTGTTGCCCATGATCGAAGACCAACTCTTTGATGAGATGGAATAGGCGGATAACCCCGTGATGAAACCTTCTGCCCAACGGATCTCAAAAGGTTTATTTTACCTAGCGTTACTTCCTTTAACGTTGGGGTTGTGTGCTTGGCAGGGGTGGGCTTGGTGGAGTTGGGCGATCGCACCCTCGGCATTAGAAGTGCCGTCGGGCGCTGCTTCCCCTGCTTCCCCAACCATCCGGCTCGAAATTCCTCAGGGCACACCTAGTCAGCAGATTGGTCGAGATTTAGAGGCTGCAGGCTTGATTCGCTCAGCCTCAGCCTGGAATCTCTGGTCGCGTCTCTTAACGATGCGAAAGAAGCAGGGTGGGTTTCAAGCCGGTACCTACGAATTTTCGACCACCCAGTCTCTACCTGAGATTGCTGCTCAAATTTGGGCGGGACAGGTTGTATATTCCAGCTTTACCATCCCAGAAGGTTGGTCATTGCAGCAAATGGCGGCTTACTTTGAGGCCCAAAGCTTTTTCAAAGCCCAGGACTTTCTTGCAGCAACCCGTAAAATTCCCCAGAGTCAGTATCCCTGGCTTCCAGCTAACCTACCTCACCTAGAAGGATTTCTCTACCCTGATACTTACCAACTTCAAGGGGATAAAATCACGCCTCAGGAAGTCATTCAGCAAATGTTGAATCGGTTTGAGCAAGTGGCCCTGCCGGTCTATCAGAAAAGTCAGGGTCAGCCCAGTCAGCAGCAAAAGCCCTTAAGCTTGCTAGAGTGGGTCACTTTAGCAAGCATTGTTGAAAAAGAAGCCGTGATCCCATCTGAACGTTCGCGAATTTCCGGGGTGTTTACCCAACGACTCAAGCTGGGTATGACCCTAGGCTCTGATCCAACCGTCGAGTACGGTCTAGGGGTACAGCAGACCCCTGATCAACCCTTAACCCTAGCTCAGGTGAATACGGCTTCCCCTTACAACACTTACATTAATCCAGGCTTACCCCCGACCCCCATTGCGAGTCCCGGCTTAGCGAGTTTAGAAGCGACTCTGGCACCTGAAAAGACAGACTACCTTTACTTTGTGGCGCGCTACGACGGCACCCATGTGTTCAGCCGCACGCTGGAAGAGCATGAAGCCGCACAGATCACCATTCAGGATCAGCAAGCCGCCCGACGTAAGGCTGAAACCGCACCAACCGCTAGTCCTGTTCCGTCTAAACTCTAGACTAGTATTCCTGGGCGTGAATCTACCTATGATTCTTCCTGAGGGCATGGGAGTGCCATGCCCCTAACAACGGTCGGTTGATTGCCGCCGCAGTCTAAACAGTAGTCGCAGGCATAACTTTACCCACCATTCCTCTCAGGTCATGGCAGTACCATGACCTTACCATGTGACGTTGGACAGGATTGAGTTCACGATTCTGAGCGCAAATTCTCAGGTACCTTTTCAGGAATCACCCAGTAGTAAACAGTTCTGCCATCCACTTTCAGAGTCTGATCAGGTTTCCAGTCCCCCATGTCAAAGGCGTGGGAGACAACACGGGTGCCCGGTTTCAGTTCCTGAAATAGCTTAGGTCTTAACTTGAGGTTTAGCTCAGGCAGGAGGTACAACGTCACGACGGTTGCCTCCCTCAGATCTGTTTTGAATAAATCCTGCTGACGGAATTCTACTAAATCACTCACTCCAGCTTTTTGAGCATTTTGCCGAGCTTCCTGAATCCGCTGCGGATCAATATCAATTCCGACTCCCCGTGTGCCAAACCTCTGAGCTGCGGTAATCACAATGCGTCCGTCCCCACTGCCGAGGTCATACAATACATCGTCTTTTTTGACATTCGCTACTTTTAGCATTTGATCCACCACCTGCTGAGGGGTAGGAACATAGACCACATCAGGGGTTCGCTCTGGCACTTGGATCGTCCCGGTCGTTTGAGGTAGGGGAGCTTGAGGTATCCCTGGAATTCCAGTCGTTCCTGGGGCTTGAGCCCTGGAGGTTTGTCCTGCCCGTGCTTCTAAGTCTTGTTGTGCGGTGCATCCTACTAGGCCCAAGCTCACGACACCCATCCCTGTGAGCAATAAGCGCAGCATTTTTTGCAATTGCATGATCAGCTTCTCCTGATTTATAGATTGTGTAGAGATAGCTCACGCTATCCTGGACGGGAGTGGTGACGATCCCAGTACAAGAACGGAATTCCCAGGGCCACAACAGCGACTCCAAAGCTGGCTCCAATCCCCGTGTAAGCCAAACTGGAGTAAAGGAGATAGCCACAAACTATGGCAAACAACACTGGGGTAACGGGGTACAGAGGCACGCGAAAGGGTCGGAGTCGGTTAGGCTCTTGAACTCGTAGGAACAATAGCGACAGGGTGCTGAGTAGGAAAAAGAACCAAAAGACCGGAGCTGTATATTCCACCATTGTCTCAAAGCCATTGCGGGTTACGGTGCCTAGCAGCACTAACCCTAGGGCGATCGCACCTTGTACCAGAAAGGCTGGGATAGGAGCACTAGGGTTTGCTTGCCAATGTCCTAGAAACCGGAACAGAGACACATCCTGGCCGAGTGCATAGTTGGTGCGGGCTCCCGTAAAAATGGTGGCGTTGATGGCCCCCAAGGTAGCAATCGCAACCAAAAGACTGATCGCGATCGCTCCCAATTGCCCCAAGGCCCGACGCATTAACTCCGCTGCTACTGCCTGAGATTGGGCCATAGCTGCCAGCCCCAACCCTTGCAAATAAGCCAGGTTGATTAGCCAATAGATCACCGTAATGATGCCAATACTCCAGAGCAGCGATCGCACCATATTGCGCTGGTAATCCTGAATTTCTGCAGAAATGTAGGCAGCTTCATTCCAACCGCCATAGGACAGCAACACAAATAGCATTGCCAATCCCCAGGAGCCTTGGGCAGTAGCCCCTGTAGGCACGGTCGGAGGAGCAGTAGCCGTAGCAGCAAAGGTGAATCCTATCCCAATAACCAGCAGTAAACCCATCACCTTAGCCGCCGTAAGCCAATTTTGGGCTTGCTTCCCTTGCCGTAAGCCAATGATATTGAGACCTGTGAGCAGGGCGATCGCCAAGGCCGCGTAAAGGGAGGATGAATAAGCTCCCAAACGCAATAACTGAGAAGCATAGTCGCCAAACACAAACGCCAACAGGGTGATAGAGCCCGTTTGAATCACGGTCATCCGTGCCCAGGCAAATAAAACCGCGACGGGCTGACCAAAGGCCCGCTTCAGGTAGTAGTAGTTGCCGCCGACATGGGGATAGGTGGTGGCTAATTCTGCATAACACAAGGCACCCATCAGGGAAATCAGCCCACCGATGCCCCACAGCAGGAGGACTGCCCCGCCACTGCCCGCATTGGCGGCGACCAATGCCGGAGTTTCAAAAATTCCGGCTCCAATCACAATTCCCACAATCAGAGCCACGGCATCGGGTAACGCCAGCAAAGGTTTGGGCGCAGCGTGGCTGGAAGTTGCAGGCGGTTGCAGCAGGCTGGAAGGTTCAAGTCTACTCACGACCACACCTGCCGATCCACTCTAATAAGTTGGCTGGGAATAAGTTAGCTGGGAATAAATTGGCTGGGAAGGCTTGAATATCCCTCATCCCGAAGCCGCCTGGAGCTAGAATCAGCAGGAGCATGGCAAAGTCTGTTAAGAAAGTTCACCTGCCACTTTGCTATAGTTCAGGCGAAATCACCACTGACTATTGGATGAGATGTGCGTTCGGCCAGAGTTCCAATCTGGAACTGCACCCGTAACTCTGGAACCCCTATCCCTATAGCGAGTTCCAGAAGTTCCAGAAATTAATAACAGCCTATGGAACCGCGCGCCCCCCTACAAACCGGAACTCCCCACACAGACATCATTAAAAAAGTGATGAGTTGCAAGGACAGACGCTAACTAGAAGGCAAAGCAAGATTGTAGAGCTTAATGCAACAATTCAATTAACGAGGTGAATCATTATGACATTTGAAGAAATCCAACAAACCCTAGCGCAAATGCTGTCTATCCAGCGACAACTCCAAGAAGGCCAGTTACGACTCCAGGAAGGCCAGTTACGATTCCAGGAACGTCAAGCACAACTCCAAGAAGGTCAAGAACAACTCCAAGAAGGTCAAGCACAACTTCAAGAAGGTCAAGCACAGCACGAACAACAAATTACATCGCTATTTCAAGGGCTTCTAGCTACCAACGAAGTACAGCGAGGAATGATAGCCTCCATCGAAAGGCTAGAGCGTTCAGTCGAGAGACTGGAAGACACGGTAGAAAGATTTGCTACCAAAACTGATCAACAGTTTGCCCGACATCAAGAACTAATTGAGTCCCTAGCAGCATCTGAGGAACGTCAAGAGCGATTGCTTGAATACGTGATGCGACGGGTGGAAGAACGTTAAAATAAACGCCATAGCTGCATTGGAATCTGAACGGCTGAGGTTCAGATCCACGGACAGGGCATGGCAGTGCAATGCCCCTACACAATTCATGACTGTCATCAGCAACGCCAAATAAACCTATTAACCATCGGACACTTCTATTAATCGAGGATTGGGGGCGGCTTCGCCGCCCCCAATCCTCCAAACCCGTTCTTTGACGGAGGCGGATTTGAATTTTTCGAGGTTCCCCATAGGACTTACGCAGTTGCCATGAATGAGTAGGTTTTTGGGAATTTTTGAAGGGCTGCGGCCCTTCAAAAATTCCCAACTGCGTAAGTCCTGTTGAATTTAGTTGCAGGGAAGATCGCATCCCCCAAAGCTACCCAATCATGGCACTCGATAGATTCTTGTCTACTACGATGCGATCGCGTCCTTGCTTCTTAGCCTGATACAAAGCTCGATCCGCTGCCGCAATCAGATCTTCTGGGGATAAATCTGGGGTTGGAACGACGCTAGAGATCCCTAAACTTAAGGTCACATAAGCACTCACTGGCGATTGATCATGAAGCAGTTGGAGTTTCTGAATCCTATCCCGCACCGCCTCGGCCACCCTCGTAGCTCCCTCACCTTCCGTATTGGGTAAAATCACCGCAAATTCCTCACCCCCATAACGGGCTACTAAATCGGCGGGGCGACCTGCCACCTGACCCATGGCCTTCGCAATCTGCTGCAAGCAGCAATCGCCCCCTTGATGCCCGTAGTGATCGTTATAGGCTTTGAAATAATCCACATCACATAAAATTAAGGACAACGGTTGTTGTTCCCGCAGCGATCGCCGCCATTCCTGTGCCAAGTATTCGTCAAAGCGCCGACGATTCGCAACTTGGGTCAAACCATCTAAGCTAGCAAGACGTTCTAATTTGGAATTAGCCTGCTTGAGAGCCGCCTCAGCCGTTTTGCGCTGGATCATCGTTCCCAACTGGGTAGCCACGGCATTCACGAGTTCCAGCGCTCGTGGATCAGATACCAAGTGTTTCTTCTGGAAAAATACGAGCACTGCTAGCACCTGATCTTGGGAGAGAATGGGCACACCTAGGGCGGATTGGAATTCTGCTCCTAGGAAGCATTGAGGTGCAAGAAAAGCAAATTCTGTCGCTTGGGCAGCATCCTCCATCCATTCAGCGGTTTTAGAGAACCATACCCGCCCCACTAATCCCAGATTAGGAGGGATCTGCCATACCCGATGCTGTTGACGAAATTCTGCCAGACTGGCATCACTGGCATACCAAGTTTGGTCACATTCCAGGGCAGTTCCGTCAGAGTTAGGAATCCAGGCTTCCCCAAAATCCCAGCCTAGGGTCTGACAAACCTGGGTGAGAATAACTGTTAAGGCTGAGCCGACATCCTCGGCTTCGCTAATGGCCTGGGTCGCCGTTAATAGGAGCTGTAGCTGGGCATTTTGTTCTACAAGCTGGATTTGGAGCGATCGCCACCGCAACTGATTTTCAATCCGCGCCAAAATCTCTACAGGCTCGTAGGGTTTGGTGATGTAGTCTACTCCACCGACGGTAAATGCCTGAACCTTCTCAAAGACCTCACTGACAGTACTACAAAAGATTACGGGAATATCACGAGTCCGCTGATCCGCTTTCAGTTGCCAGCAAACCTCGTATCCATCGAGATCGGGCAGATGAACATCTAGCAAAATCAGATTCGGTGGCTCCAATTGAGCCGCTTGAACTGCCAATTGACCGTTGGAAACGACCCGAACTGTATAGCCCTGGCTGGACAAAATTTGCGTTAACAGCGTGATATTAGCAGGAGAATCATCCACTACTAAAATGTTTGCCCGAACGATAGAAGGTTGCTCCTGGCTCATATCACTTGATGTATGGCGGTTTTAACGACGATATAATCCAGCAAGATTCAAGGTACTAGTCAGTAGTTAAGGTACTATACAATCTTCGCACTGATCTGAAGTATGAAGCTTCAGTGAGGAGTGTTCTACAAGCCACTTTTGCTGATAACCCATCTACTGAAAAACACTGTGGCTTTACAAGGCTTTTATAGTTTCCGAAAATTGCCATATCCCCTGCACCTTAATGGGGAATACCGCTTGGTGCACCTGAATTCCATAACAGATCCAAGGTTGATCTGACTTAGCAAGGCCACCCAGCTTGGGATCAACTGGGCTGCTTAAATCTTACAAGTTTTACCAGAAGGGGGCTGTGCAATTATTTGTCTCATCTGTAACCAAGAGCCTGACCGCCCAGGAACAGACCCAAAATCGTAGTCAAATGTACAAAAGGTGGATGCAAGGCTTGATATTGTATACAGTATACAGGGTGGCCAAGGCTTAGCTGGCATCCTTATCCCACTTCATTAATTGGTGTTGTTAATGTTAGTCACAAAACAACCTGTATTTCGTCGGTTCTGGTACCCGGTGATCCCCGTTGCCGATCTGGGGGAGGGGCCAAAACCCTTTGAGTTGCTGGGTGAGAAAATCGTGCTCTGGTTAGATGCTGAGGGGAGACCTGCAGCAGTTCGAGATCAATGTTGCCATCGGACGGCTCAACTCTCCCTCGGTAACGTGGTAGAGGGTCATATCCGTTGTCCCTATCATGGTTGGCAATTTGATGGGAACGGCACCTGTGTCCATGTTCCCCAATCCAAGGATGGCTCAATTTCTCCGAGCTATAAGGTGCCATCC
>JAYKHH010000548.1:0-4578 GCA_035285265.1 Leptolyngbyaceae cyanobacterium
CCTACGTCCGTAGCAGGTTCCCAATAGGCGCACACCATTGAAATCAAGGAGATGTCCCATGACTCAGACTCCCAGCGTTCCCCCCGTCATTGAAAGTAATGAAACGGATTACCAAGATAGCGGTGTAACTAGTACCGTGGCGATCGCAGGACATCCTTTACATCCTTTGATTGTCACGTTGCCGATTGCGTTTCTAGTCGGCTTGGCTGGAACTGATATGGGTTACGCCATTACCCAGGATGTCTTTTGGGCAAGGGCTTCGCTGTGGTTACTCGGAACCGGTTTAGTGACTGGTGTTCTAGCCGCAATCACAGGTTTGCTAGATTTTTTGAGAATTCCCCGAGTTCGTAAACGCAGTGCCGGATGGACTCACATGGCTCTGAATGTCAGTGCCCTAGGGTTAAGCATTGTCAATCTGGTATTACGGTGGGGCGACACTACCAATGCCATCCTCCCCGTCGGTATTACCCTATCTATCATCGTGGCTACCCTGTTAGGGATTTCTGGCTGGTATGGGGCGGAACTGGTGTATCGCCATAAGGTAGCTGTGATTGGCTATGGCGATGGGAATCGGTAATTAGTTGCCAGTGGACAATTGATAAATTATAAACCGTTGTAGGGGTATCCCCTAGTGGGTGCCCTGGATCTATCGGGCACCCACCAGGGGATGCCCCTACGGGGATGTTATTTTCTTGCCAGTTCCTTAAGGCTGATGGCTGCGGCGGAGTTCGGTGATTTGATCCGCCATGTCGAGCAGCGATCGCGGCATTTCTGGCCCTGTCAAAATCACATCAACGTGGCTGGGACGTTTTTCTAGGAATGCAATTACCTCTATTTCTGGAATCAGTCCGAAGTTGATTGCCAAGCTTAATTCATCTAAAACTACGAGGCCATATTTGCCTTGAAGCACCACCTTTTGGGTATATTCCCACAAGTCCAGCAGGGAGCGGGTTTCAGCCTCATCCAAGTGGGGCGTATCAACACAACGGGGTAAATCACAGCGCATCCAATCTAGGTTTTGTCCCAAAGAGACAGGATGGCTAGTACCCTGACCAATGCCCCCCTTCAGAAATTGAATCACCAGCACAGGGGTGCCCTGCCCTGCAATGCGGAGAGCTTGAGCCATCACGCTGGTAAAAAAGCTGCGATGGGAACTGGTAAAGACTTGAACGAGCCCTGCAACAGTGCGGGAGGGATGGGTGGAGCGTGTAGGAATTTCTACCTGTGAAACCATAGAATAATGCAGAAGACTTTAGAAATGATCAAGAAAGCAGCGATCGCCCGCTATAGCAAGCAGCCCAGATGTTGACGAGTACACCTGACGGAAATAACCTTTACCTCTATTTTAGATTTACAGCTCACAACAAAATAGTCATGGGGCTGAAGGAGAAACAAATATATAGCGTCCAACCTATTTTGTCTCCCTCATCAAACACTAGATATATGGATGAGTCAATACTTGTCTTAGCGCTCAATCTTCACTATGATCAGTGGCCTTTAGCTGCCAAATATGACAGCTCAAAGCAGGTCTCTTCCTAGTTGGATCTAAGCAATACTGCCGCGTTTACGGGCTTCTTTGTAGGAAGTCCCTACGTTTCTCAGTCCGGCCCGAATCATTTGTTGTTCTAGCAGGGCAAAGAAGCGGGCGCGATCGCCCCCCCTGACTACGGCCTGATTATGGGCTTCGGCCAGGGCTACCGGATAGCCATAACCCTTTTGCACCTGAGCCAAGGTCAAGTTCAAAGCTCTCTCTAAGAGCAGAGAATCCTCAGCAACCCAGGCCGGAAATTCAATTCGGGCAATTTCTGTGCCCATGTGGGCATAGCAGAAGTAAATTTCCTGGCCCTGATACAGATCCAAAATCTGGGCGGAACTACGCCAGAGGGGACTGCGTTGCCCTGGCTCTAACAGCGTGGCCCACAGGGCGGTATCTCGTAAGGGTTCAAAGATTTGGCAGGGGGCGCGATCGGTTTTGCTAGCGCAATAGGTAGCACAGTCCGGATTGGGGTACGGGCAGGCTTGCAGGCGCAGGAAGTTAAGCGCTTCCCCACTGCGGGACGCACTGATATAGCCAACCAGGGGAATTTGCGCCTGTCGGAGTTGTTCCCAGGCTGCCAAGATCGGGGGCAGAATCTGTTCACGGGCTTCCGCTGGGAGGGAGTCTAGAAACCAATAGATCAGGGAGCCATCCACCATCGCTAAGGTGGGGGAGAGGGGATGCAGCAGATTGCGCTGGGTGATGGCTAGCTCGGCTAATACCATCGCCTCGGATACCGTCCGTCGATAGCCCATCCATTCTTCGGTACGGATACCCCACTGTCGGGAAATATACAGGTCTTCCGGACGGTAAAACACTTCTGGCAGACTATCTAACCAAGGCTGCAAGCTCTGACCATAGTGCAGGACCACCCGACCGACATTAATCAGGTAGCAGTAAGCAATTTCGTGGTGGCTGGGGGCAATTTGGGATCCGTCGGTAGCAATAATCGTGTGGCTGGGGGGAGCTTCCTGGAGATATGCACGGGTGGTCAGAGGTTCAACGGGGGCGGCAGCGGTAAAGGTGAGGCGATCGCGCCACCTCTCCAACTGATCAAACAACTCAGCCTGTCGTCCTTCGGCAGTATGCAACACCGTCTGAGCCAATTCCAAGCGCTGTCGAGTTGCCGCCGCTTCCTGGGTCAGGTGTTGACTAATACCCTGCATCTGCTGGGCGAGCTTTGTAAGATCAAGCATAGGAGCAACGGAGCCTGTTTAGGAGACTTCTCAAAATTAACCTGTTCAGGGGTCGGGTAGCCGGGAAAGCGATCGCCTATGCTAGGAGTCAGTACTTGAGTGGCGCTGCGTTCGATGACAACCTCCCCACCCACTGTGACTTACTCCCTGGAAGATATCCTCACCCGCTTCGAGCAGAAGATGGACAAGCAATTTGCTGAGGTGAACCAAAAGATGGACAAGCAATTTGCTGAGGTCAATCAAAAGTTTGCTGAAGTAAACCAGAAATTTTCGGAGGTGAATCAGCGCTTAGACAAGGTAGATGAGCGTCTCACCAAGTTAGAAGTGGGGCAAGCAGACATCCGAGGAGAAATCAGAACCTTAGATGAAAGAATTAGTGGCATTGGTAAGCGTCTCGACAACCAAGAATTTCTCAACCGAGGAGTGATGGTTGGACTGCTCGTGGGATTGTTAGCGGGGGTTGCCAAAGCCTTTGGTTGGTTGCCTCCAGCCTAAGTCACTATGATTAATTGGGGGACAGGGTTTATCAACCAAGGGGAAACAGCAGGAGCGCGATCGCTCCTGTCATCAATGAATCAAATTTGTAACCAGACGTGTATTCCTATCAATCGCTATCTGAACCTACCCAAACCTTGGATGTAGAGGGATTCGGGATAGCATTCGCAAAGCTGGATCTCATAGTAAAGTTGTGTATTTGTTGTGTGTTTCCTATCGCAAGTGTGGCTGAGGAGAGTTTCGAGGTGAAAGGCTTTGCACTGTTAGCAGGTTTAGGACTGATCGCTCTGCTGGGTTCGAGATTTGAGCAAAATCAGGCGAGTGCTCATAAAGTCGCCCCATTATCGGATAGTGCTCCAATGTTAAGAGGGATCCACTCGCGAAAGCTTTCCTTTCCTGTGGAAAACTTTCAGGGATATGCGTCTCCGTTTGGCTATCGGAGTTCTAGCAAGGGCGTAGGGAAGCCAGAGTTTCATGCCGGACTCGATCTGGCGGCTCCATCCGGTAGCTACATTCGTAGTTGGATGGCGGGCCATGTGCTCGAAGTGTCTAGTGACCCCGTGTGTGGCACCTCTATCCAGATTCGTTCAGGTCGGTGGGTTCATATTTACTGCCATATGCAAGGCTCTATTCAGGCGAATTCGAGGGGGCGTTATTTAAGCGATCGCTCCGGTAGCATTCAAATCTGGTCAGGGCAATCCATTCAGTCCGGTGAAGTGATTGGTCGAGTCGGTATGACCGGTCGAACCACAGGCCCTCACCTGCATTGGGGATTGCAGTACGATGACCATTGGGTCGATCCGGCATTAGTGCTCGGAGAAATGTATCGGCAGCAAGCTCATTCCAGATAGCAAGAATCATGGCCCATTCAAGGTTGAAGGGGCGCTAGAACTTCAACCCCATTCCCAACCTGAACTTCCCCTACCCCTGCGTGAACTAAGTTTTGTCCAAAAATGATCCCACCGGGGATGCGTCGGTATTGGGCGAGGGTAACCAAGGGTTCCTGCCCTCGGATTGCCGTCCTTTGGTCAGTGGTCGTGACTACACAGCGAGTACAGGGTTTGACTCCATAAAAGGTGACTTCCCCGATTCGCAGGGTTTGCCAGGTATCTTCGGCAAAGGGTTCGCAACCCGATACCACTAGGTTGGGCCGGAAGCGGTTCATTGGTAGGGGGTCTACTAATCGCTGGTTGAGATCGGCTAGGGAAGCTTCTGAGATCATCAGCAGGGGAAACCCATCGGCAAAACTAACCTGAGCCGCTTGGGGGGAATAGGTGCGATCCACAGGGCGATCGTAGGTTTCACTGATACGGACAAGACGACAGGGCGTGTCTAAAAAAGTGCTAAACC
>JAYKHH010000549.1:0-8550 GCA_035285265.1 Leptolyngbyaceae cyanobacterium
GAAACAAGCAGAAGCTGCCGAAGCCTTGCAAATCCATAACGAAGATCTGCTCAATTCTATTCGTTACAAGGATGAGTTTTTTAATAATGTGGGTCAAGAGCTGCGGACTCCCTTAACCAATATGAAAACCGCCCTCACCCTGCTCAACTCGCCGCACTTAAAACCTGCCCAACGGCAACGGTATATGCAAGTGTTAACCACCGAGTGCGATCGCCAAAGTTCCCTAATTACCAGCCTCCTAGACTTGGTGCAACTCAGTCGCGATATTGAACAGGCCACCATGCAGCCCATCCCGCTCAACGAGATTGTTCCTGCTGTGGTCAGCACCTACCAACCCCTTGCCCAAGAGAAGGGGGTGATGCTCGCCTATACCGTGCCAGAAAACCTACCCCCTGTATCATGTTTAAGCACCTGGCTCAAACAAATTGCGATCAATTTGCTCCACAATGGCATTAAATTTACGCCCCAATCCGGACGAGTTTGGGTGCGAGCCAAGCAACAGGGCGATTACATCCAATTGGAATTTCGGGATACCGGAATTGGGATTCCGATGAATGAAATTCCCAAAATCTTCGATCGCTTTTACCGAGTCCGTCAACCCGCAGGCGAAGAACTAGGCGGAGCGGGCCTAGGCTTAACCATCGTGCAACAAATCCTATTGCGCTGCGGTGGTTCGATCTCAGTTAAAAGTAAACTAGGCGAAGGTTCCACTTTTAATGTCTTGTTGCCCATTTATAAGAACCTCCCAGAAGGTCACCTGGCTGGATAATACCTAGGAGATAGGGAGATCCAATCCGGGCAGGGCGTAGCCTCCGGGCCAGCATCTTGTGAAGGGATTGAGGCAGTTGTCGGATGCTACGCCCCTACAGGTCTCCCAATCCAAAATCTAAAAGAGGGCAACCACGGGGGGATTGCCCCTACACCAATCCAAAATCCAAAATCCAAAATTTCCCTAACACCTGCCCCCTGCCCCCTCCCTACCCTATGCGAACCATTGCTGAAATCAACGATAAAATCAGCCGCAAACAGGTGGTGGTGTGGACTGTAGAAGAAGTTAAAGCCCGTGTAGTCGAGGTAGGCGTTACCCAAACTGCCAAGGAAGTCGATGTCGTCACGACCGGTACCTTTGAACCGATGGAGTCTTCGGGAGCCATTATTAACCTGGGACACACCGATCCGCCAATTAAAATTCGCCAGTGTTGGCTAGATGGGGTGCTAGCTTACTCTGGGTTTGGTGCAGTGGACTTGTATTTGGGAGCCACCCAAGTGGTGGACTATTCCAGCAGTGGGGATGCACCAGAAGAAGAAGCACGAGAACGGGGTGGGGGGTATGTGATTGCGGACTTGGTGGCAGGGAAACCAGTCCAGCTCAGAGCCTTGGGACAAGTGACCGACTGTTACCCCCGTGCTGCCTTTGAAACGACCATTACACGGGAGACGATTAACCAGTTTTACCTATTTAATCCTCGCAACCTTTACCAAAATTTTATTGTGGGGGTGAATGGTGGCGATCGCCCCCTGTTTACCTACCTTGGCCCCCTACAACCCCGACTGGGTAATGCAGTTTACTCTAATCCTGGGTCGATCTCTCCCCTGTTGAATGACCCCGATTTGCAGTTGGTAGGGATTGGAACACGAATTTTTCTAGGGGGTGCGATCGGCTATATCACCTGGGAAGGAACGCAACACTTTCCCATGCAGAAACGCCTACCAAACCGTACCCCCATTGGCCCCGCTGCCACCTTAGCGGTGATTGGCGATGCCAAGGAGATGAGTTCTCGCTGGGTGCGAGGATGTTATTTCAAAAACTATGGCCCTTCCCTCATGCTGGGCATTGGCATTCCCCTGCCCGTCTTACAGGAGGAGGTCATTGCCCGCTGTGCAGTACAAGATAAAGAACTTGTCGCCCCGGTGGTAGATTTCTCCATTCCCCGTCGGGTTCGCCCCACCTTTGGCTTAGTGAGTTACGCCCAACTCAAATCAGGACGAATTTCCCTAGAGGGTAAAGCTGTAAGAGTTGCCCCCTTAGCCAGTTTATATCTATCCCGCCAAGTAGCTTTAGAACTGAAGCAATGGATTGCCGCAGGTACCTTTACCCTGAGTGAGGCGGTTGCCCCCATTCCTACAGACCGAACATTTGTGCCGCAAGATTTATGGGACTCGCAAATTTCCCTGGAGTAGGGCTTCACCCCCTACGCTGCCCAAGGTGCCAGTTTGGATCTCTTGCCAGCGCTGCCAAGCCCACCCCGGCTCATATCCCAGTAACTTGGCTAATTCTCGAAGTTCAGCAAGTCCAACGCCTGGAAGCTCGATCAGTTGGTACAGAATCCAAAGTGGATTGTACCCGTTTACTTGCTGAACCTTATGCAACTCATGAAGCTTAGCAATCAGTTGAGGGTCGGCCTTCAGCCTAATCTCTACCAATTTTACTGAAGCATCATGGATAATTTCTCGCTCTTGGCGTTCCCTTACCTCACCATCTTCTGAACGCTCTAAGTGCTTCGTTTTCCGCTTAGGCTGGTCAGTCAGTGACCAGATTCGTTCCTCACAAGGTAAGCCGTGGGTTTTCCA
This sequence comes from Leptolyngbyaceae cyanobacterium, assembly GCA_035285265.1. Lineage (GTDB taxonomy): Bacteria > Cyanobacteriota > Cyanobacteriia > JARCMD01 > JARCMD01 > JAYKHH01. The sequence continues at coordinate 2,572 of JAYKHH010000549.1, forward strand.
ATTAGAAGTATGGTCGATAATGATAGCGGTCTTGCCTGGAGCAGGTCTTAAGGCTCTCCCTAGCTGCTGTAAATAGAGAGCGAGGGACTTGGTAGGTCGAAGGATTTGAACCGCCTGAATCCCTGGAATATCTAGTCCTTCGCTGACGATGCCACAATTCACCAATACAGTGATAATGCCTGCTGCAAATTGCTGTAGAATTTCCCGCCGCTCTTCAGTTGGGGTCTTGCCATCCAGATAGGCTGCGTTGATTCTAGCCGTTGAAAAGAGGTCACAGACATCTCTTGCATGTTCTCTGTCAATACAGAAAACAACGGTCTGGAGCCCATCGGCGTAAGTTCTCCAGGTGGGGATAATCGCCCCCATAATGTCTGCAGATAAAGCGGCCCGTTTCAGTTGGTTGGGGTTGAAGTCACCGGCAACCGTCGCCACCCCTTTAACGGAGATCTCCTGAGTCGCCGCGTATAGCTTGTAAGGGCTTAAGTGCCCTGCTTCCATCAACCATGACACCTGTGGCCCCAGGACAATGGCATCAAATATATGGGCAAAACCTTGTCCATCCAAACGTTCTGGAGTTGCACTCACGCCTAAAACATAGGCTTCTGGAAGTAATTCGAGGATCTCGGTATAGGTTCGGGCAGTACAGTGGTGCGCTTCATCTACAACCACCAAGTCAAACCCGCCGATTAGGTGCTTCCGCTTATGGAGCGTTTGAACGCTGGCAACCTGAATTTGACACGCTATATCTACGGGATGCCCTGCCTTGATCACTCCAAGCTTAAGCCCTGTAATCTCCTCAAGTTTCTGTTTAGCTTGCCAGATTAACTCATCTTTATGGACTAGAACCAAAACCCGTAGGAATCGGGATATAAAGTCATGAATAATAAAGCTAAAGATAACAGTCTTACCACCCCCCGTCGGTAACTGGAGCATGACCCGGAAGAGTCCAGCTTTCCAATGGCTATAAACGCCCTGTATAGCTGCATTTTGGTAATCCCGAAGGGCTACAGGCTTCACGCTGGATTTCATGCCACGTTCCCTGAAACGTTGTAGAGGTGAGCGCTTGAGCAAAGGACAACAAAATAGTTTGGCTTGGAATTATTTAACTTCAAATGATTATTTAAGCCCTGATATACCTTAGGGAACCTCGAAAAATTCAAATCCTCCTCTGTAAAAGAAAGAGTTTGGGCGGTTTGGGGCGGCGAATTCGCCCCAAACCCTCGATTAATCGAGGTGTCTCTTAGAAATAGCATGGTACAGATGTAATCGGAGTGCAATCAGGACAGGTTTAGTTTAGTGCCACAAAACGCTTAAATTCTTACAGAGTATGGATCTACATCCCATTGCTGGCTGAGAGCCTCAAGAATTGGATCATTGCCCATAAAACGCAGTGCTTTTACATGGGTTCTGTTTTGGCCCTCCTATCTGAGTTCATCTGTTTGTAAAGTTAGATGAGATACTTCACACGTTCTTCACAATTACCTTCTAGAGTGGAACTATCATTGATTTATCCTAGCCCCCCACCCAGGGGGTATTTTTTTTGAAAGGAACGCAATGTCTTCGAGTCCCCTCCCAAATGCGTGGCCGTGGCCCCTTGGCAATATAGCGGCTATAGCCCGATAGTATCGCTCAGATTAGCTCCATTCAGGGTGGCCCCGAGCAGGTTGGCTGCGCTCATTAAGGCCCCACTCAGATTGGCATAGTTCAAGTTGGCGTAGTTCAAGTTGGCCCCGCCCAAGCATGCTGTACTGAGATTGGCTCCGCTCAAGTTGGCACTCCTAAAGTTGGCATTAAACAAGTTTGCTCCGCTCAAATTGGCCCCACTCAAGGTAGCTGCGCTCAAGTTGGCACAAAAAAGCGTAGCCGCACGTAGGTTGGCGCGGCTCAGGTCAGCACCACTTAAGTTAGCACTTCTCAGATTGGCATGGCTCAAGAGGGCATCTGTTAAATCTACTTTTTGGTTAGGATTCTTCTCTCTCCACGCATTCCATTGTTGAACGCTGCTCTTTAAGAGGGTGAGCTGTTCTGGGATGGCCATGATCAATTGTTCTAGTGGGTTAGATTTACGGTTTAATACCTAGTAGTCTGCCAAGCAGATTTTGAAGGGTTAGGAACCCTTCAAAACCGCGAAAATTGGTTCTTCTGGCTAGGAATAACCCAGCAAAGTTCCTTGGGTGAATTACTAGAATGAGCAGAAGATCAGTAGGCAGTCAAGCAGCTTAGGGACAAAAAACACCCTAGCGAACAGCAATTCTACTATAAAAGGAGATTGTGAAGGATGTGTGAAGTCGGATAGGATACTGAAGACCGTTGCATCATTTCACAGGTGAGTCATTACTGACCATAGGTTTTGATATTCGTTGTGTCGCCCAAGGTCGCACTTTATCCCCCACTTTTGGTACGCTTTGCGATCGCTCCCGCTTTCATTGGAGCAACTGTCACACTTCAGCAGGAGATCACAACCTTCCTCACCAAAGATTTTGACGAGAAGCTGAGATCATAAAAAATCTATGATTCCAGACCCATTCCACGAGCGGTGGGTATGCTGACTATACAGGGTTAGGAGTTGTACTTGAAAGGGGCCTTAGAAACAGAGTAGGGCTATGGATAGTAGGGCTATGGCTCTTGAAAGTTCGTACTATCCATCAAACAACTGCTTTACTTCTAAGCAAAATAGCTTTGCCAGGTTTCAACCCATCCTTGCGTCTCTGGCATTCCTTCCAAAGGGAAGGCGCTCAAGAAATTTTTATCGGTGCTGGGTTCGTAGGGGCCTTCTTTTAATTCTAGGATCACCGTATTGGGAGCAAGGGCCACCAAGGTATGGTAGGTGCCTTCTGCTAGCTCAATAGCATAGGTAGATGTCGCCCCCCCAATCCGTTCTGTGTGGATAATCTCACCCTGGTCATTCAAAATCAGCATCCCCAACTCACCTTGCAGCACCAAGAAAAATTCAAACCCATTGATACCCGCATCTCGCAAATGCCGATGCGGGCGAATGTAGGTTCCCGGTTGTAATACATTGATGAACCGTTGCACCTTCTCGGAGGGTTGGTGGAAATCGTAGTTTTTGCGGAGTCGAGGACTCGTTTGGGCTTGCTGTGCAACAACATCCACCAGTTCCTGGGTCAAACGTTTGATTGGCAGTTCCACAACTCTCTCCTCATCCTCAGGTTACTTAATCATTGTCTGCTGAAGTGTTAATTCCGATCATTTAGGCAATATTCAGGGGCGATCGCATACAATAAAAAACTGCACTTAAAATTAACCCTCTTAATTGGAGACCTGTCATGGCTCGTCAATGCCAACTAACGGGCAAAAAAGCAAATAATGCCTACGCCGTTTCTCACTCGCACCGTCGGACTAAAAAGGTGCAGGAAGTGAACTTGCAATGGAAGCGAATTTGGTGGGAAGAAGGCAATCGCTTTGTCAGATTACACCTGTCTACGAAAGCAATCAGAACCCTAGAAACCAAAGGTCTAGCCGTCATGGCGAAGGCAGCAGGGATTGATCTGAATAAGTTTTAAGTTTCTACCATATGAGTTCAATAGCCCGATTTGGCCTGCGCTTTGCGTCAGCTAAATTGGGCTATTTGCATTGATTTTCTGGGTCAGCCCCAGATCCAGGATAGGGAGTACCCGATTAACTACCTGCCCTGTCTTCCAAATCATGAACGGTTGCCCCTACCGGGATACGATTAAACCGCAACTCGCCCAACCGTGACCAATCATCGCTTTGTTTAGCAACGTACAGCATGGTTGGGTTATCACCACTAATAGCCCCCTTTCATAGCCTTGGCATCCACGTATAATGTTTCGTGAAGCCTTAGCACTCTCAGTGCTTGAGTGCTAAGCTTCGATGTGGAGAACTGAGACACGAACGGCAAATGGCAAAACTCGTTGTATTTGATGAAGATTCTCGGCGCGCCTTAGAACGGGGCGTAAATGCTCTGGCTGATGCAGTCCGCATTACCCTGGGGCCTAAAGGTCGCAATGTTGTTCTAGAAAAGAAATATGGTGCTCCTCACATCGTGAATGATGGCATCACGATCGCTAAAGAAGTGGATCTAGAAGACCCCTTAGAGAACACCGGGGCACAACTGATTCGGGAAGTTGCCTCGAAGACCAACGACCTAGCAGGTGATGGCACTACGACGGCAACCGTTTTAGCCCAAGCCATGATTCGGGAAGGGCTGAAGAACGTTGCGGCGGGTTCAAATCCTGTCAGTCTGCGTCGGGGTATGGAAAAAGCCACCATTCGGTTGGCTGAGGAAATTCAGGCCGTGGCTAAACCCGTAGAAGGGAAAGCGATCGCTCAAGTGGCAACCGTCTCTGCGGGGAACGATGAAGAAGTCGGAGCCATGATTGCCGAAGCCATGGGCAAAGTGGGTAAAGACGGTGTCATCACCGTAGAAGAATCAAAGTCCCTGTCCACCGAAATGGATGTAGTGGAAGGGATGCAACTCGACCGGGGTTATCTTTCTCCCTACTTCGTCACCGACTCTGAGCGCATGGTGACCGATTTTGAGAATGCTCGCATCTTGATTGCGGATAAGAAGATTAGCTCCATCCAGGATTTGATTCCCGTTCTAGAAAAGGTAGCGCGGGCAGGTCAGCCCCTGTTGATTATTGCTGAGGATGTGGAAGGCGAAGCCCTAGCAACCCTAGTTGTAAACCGGATGCGGGGTGTGCTGAATGTGGCGGCAATCAAGTCCCCTGGATTTGGCGATCGCCGCAAAGCTTTACTACAAGACATCGCTGTTTTGACCGGCGGTCAAATGATTTCTGAAGAAGTGGGTCTGACTCTAGATGCAGTCTCCCTAGATATGTTGGGAACCGCCCGTAAAATCACCCTGACGAAAGACACCACCACCATCGTGGCGGAAGCTGATAGTCGTCATAAGGCAGATCTAGACAAGCGAATTGCTCAAATTCGTCAGGAACTAGACCGCACGGACTCTGAATACGATAAAGAGAAGCTCCAAGAACGCCTAGCTAAACTGGCAGGGGGCGTCGCTGTGATCAAAGTAGGTGCAGCAACCGAAACCGAACTGAAAGATCGCAAACTGCGGATTGAAGATGCCCTCAACGCCACAAAAGCAGCCGTTGCTGAAGGCATTGTTCCCGGCGGTGGCACCACCTTGTTACACCTGGCTGCCAAGCTAGAAGACCTCAAAAATAGTCTGAGTGCTGAAGAGAAAACCGGGGTAGAGATCATCATCAAAGCCCTAGAAGCACCCCTACGTCAAATTGCTGACAATGCTGGAGTCGAAGGTTCCGTCATTGTCGAAAAGGTGCGGACAATGGACTTTAACATCGGCTACAACGCCCTTACCGGGGAATATGAAGACCTGATCGTTTCAGGGATCATTGACCCTGCCAAGGTCGTCCGTTCGGCGCTGCAAGATGCTAGCTCGATTGCAGGCATGGTATTGACCACTGAAGTTCTCGTGGTTGAAAAACCTGAGAAGAAAGCTGCGGGTGGCGGTATGCCTGACATGGGCGGCATGGGCGGCATGGGTGGCATGGGCGGCATGGGCGGCATGGGTGGCATGGGCATGATGTAAGCCACCGCCTCCGAAACCCAAGATAACCCTTTAAATTAAGCAACCCATCCTCATTGAGGATGGGTTGCTTTTTTGTATACATCTGACACTGTAGACTCCAGTCACAATACAGCTTGACCCAATCCGGGCAGGGCGTAGCATCCGGGCCAGTATTTTTGTGAAGGTATCCAGCCTGCCTGCCGGATGCTACGCCCCTACAGGTTCCAAAATCCAACATCCAAAATCTTCCCCCTGCTTCCTATTCTCGACGCATATTCAACAATTCCTGAGGCGATGCCAGTAACTTAATCGTGACAGCGACGATTTCTCGCTCGGCATTGAGTAGAAATAACCAAGCCGCATTCACTCCACACCAAGAAGTTTTTACCTTACCCACTACCTGAACTTGAATAGAACCAGCTTCTAAAGGTTCAACC
>JAYKHH010000550.1:0-14660 GCA_035285265.1 Leptolyngbyaceae cyanobacterium
CCAATTCTAATACACCTAAGAGTTTGTAAGCAGGGCGAGGACTGACCGGCAGTTCCGAATAGGCTAATCTGGGCAGTTGGTTTCGGTTAGAAGCAGTAGCAGACCGATTGTAAGATTGGGAATCTACTTCAGGGTAGTTTGCCTTCGGTTGAGGAAGGCGAGGTAGAGCTTTTATTTCACTTGGCGGAAAGTTGGGTGCTAAGGATTTGGGAGTAGAAGCATTATTCAGATGGGGTGGGGTGGGGAGATAGTAGCGATCGACGATCGTTGTAGGTATTTGTCCCTTCTGATTAGCAGATGGGGAGCCTGGAATATAAAAGCGATCGACTACCATGGTTGAATTATTCTGAGGTAAGCCCAAAGGAGGAAATGGCAAGCGGTTCGGGATCTCTGGTTTCATAGCTGTCTGAACCGCCGGTAGATCTACCCCACCCCCTTCCTGCTGTTTTGTCAATTGGGAAGTTTGGCTCAGTTCCCTAGGCAGGCTACTCGTTGCCAAGCCTAAGGCAGGGTTGCCTAGGGAATTAGATATGGGTGCGCTTGGAGGTTTGTAGGTGTACTGAAGTACACTGACTGCTCCTAGGATAGCTCCAAAAGCAATCTGTACAGCACTTTTAAGTAAATCATAGGTGTAAGAATGTATAAACCTTTTCTTTGATTGCCGAGGTTCTGCAGGCAAGTAGTGACTCGCTATACATTCAGAACTGGGAAGATAGAGAGATTGCTTAAAATTCAGGATAGGTGCAGCAGGAAAAACTATAGGACCCTGGGTGACGCTCTGAACTGGTAATAGGCTTGGCCCTTGAAGTGAGGATGGAAGGCTCTGATAGGTCAACCCTACCTGAGGTGGATTGCCTGTCAAAAGAATAGAATTTTCCTGATGGTTCTTCAAAAAGCTATAACGAGGTGCAAGCATCTAATTATTGTTTATGTAAGCTTTGAAAAGTTTAGCAGTTAAACTCAATGCTGAATACCATACTGCGTAGTGTTAATGTCATATTTTCCTGGATTAGCGGAGGTGTATTTTCCCGATAGATCCAATGTCTGCAAGCATTATAGGGACAACTTGATTGCCCAATTAAAAGCATGACCTGAAGCAATTGCCATCAAAGATACACGCCACCCATGCCAAAAAGTCCTGATCTAGGACTTACGCAGTTGGGGATTGTTGCAGGGCTATAGCCCTGCAACAATCCCCAAAACCCCTATAAATTTGTGAGGACTGCATAGGTCCTGTGATCTTTATAGTTGCAATCAGGAGGAATTGATGGTTATGAAGTTTAAATACCTGGTACTCTAGTTAAGAGTTTTAGCATCTCCCCTGACGGCCACAGTGAAAGGGAGATAGTCAGGGGTAGCGATACGGTTGGTACGACTAAAATCCTGCTCAGTGACGAAACGACTGAGCTGAATGCAATTTCTATGGGTAGCCTACTAGGGACAGGCCCCTTTTTCTCACTCCAGGTCAAAAGCTGATTGGAGTATTTTTGTATATGGGATGAACCCGATGGATATCTCAAAACTTCTAACCCAGTATGCCCAAGGACAACGAGATTTTCATGGTCTTGTGCTGAATCAAGCTAACCTATATCGGGCTGAGTTGATATTTGTCAACTTCGATGAAGTGAATTTGCAGAAAGCTAACTTGAGCTATGCCAATCTCACAGGTGCAAACCTCAACCATGCTAATTTGTCCTCTGCTAATTTAGCCCATGCTATTTTGATTGGTGCAGACTTGATCAGGGCGAAGTTAGCCGGAGCTAATCTGTCGGGTGTGTTGATGAGTGGAGCTAACTTAAGTGGGGCTAGCCTACGTAACGCTGATCTGAGCAATGCTTCACTTGCAGGGGCCAACCTGAGTGGTGTTGACTTTGCCAATGCAATTCTAGATAACACAAATCTCGAAGGCGCAGATCTGTCAGGTGCAGACCTTAGCAACACCGATCTAGCAAAAGTTAATGTTCGAGAACTTAATTTAGAAGTCATACGCCTATCAGAGGCTCAAGTTGCCAGGTTCTCAGAATTGAACCTGATCAAGGCTAGTTCATTTGATGATGCATCTGATGACACATTGGAAGAATATACGGAAGCTTCAGAACAATATTTATTGCAAAGTCCCACCCAATATCCAGCTCAAATTCCAGATCCATTTGCCGAAATTGCAATCTCCGATCCAGAACCAGGTGCTTATCAACTTTCACAGGATCTAGATCAAATTGCGGATCCGTTTGCTGAAGCTACATCTGATCTGTATCCAGTTATTTATCAACCTTCTACTGACCAAATCATTAGAGATATTCAGACCTCTGATGAAAAAAAGGTAGTTATCTATCAACCTTCAGCACAGGATGACAAAAGTTTAGTCATCCAACAACCTTCAACAGAATATGACAAAAGCCTGGTAGTTCATCAACCTCCTAGCAATCAAATCATTAAGCAAGATGAAATCCCAGAAAAATCTATAGCTACTACTTCTCCTGTCCCTCAGGACGATCAAGCCAATTCATCTAGAAAGATGCTAATAGGTGCTGACTGGCCAGAGATTCCAGGACAAAGGCATCAGGATCCATCTCGTTCCAGAAATCCTAGTCATCGTAACGAGAAGATTGTTCAGTCATTGCAGTCAGTTCTCCAGCGTCGAGTTCAATACCAATTTCAGAAAACTCTTCTCGAAACTTATAACTACCAATGTGCAATCACAGGGTGTAACATCCGCCCTCTATTAGAGGTGATTTTGATTGCCCCAGAGAACAATGAAAATTCAGATCATCCATCCAATGGTCTGGTTTTAAGAACTGATCTGAAAATTCTTTACAAACTACATCTCATTAGCATTGATCCGACAGACCTTATAGTTCTGACAGCACCCAGTCTTCAGGACTCTGAATATAGTTATTTGCAAGGGCAAAAGATTTTTCTAACGACTGATCCAGCTAAGAGACCCGATCAGAAATTTCTAACGGCACATTTACAGGCATGTAAATGGTATACAGATTCTCCCCAACCCATCACTAAGGAAGTTCAGGCAGTTACTCCTGTCTCTCCGAAGCCTTTATTGCAGGGCCTTTATCAATTTGCCAATGGGGCTTTCAGAAGGACAACAAAGCCTATGATAGCGATTGGAGGAGTCGGGATATTAATGCTACTAGGGGGGGTGTTCTGGATAGGTTATTACTCACGTTCAGAAGAGCCATCCCAACAACTAGGCTCAATGGTGACCGATCAAAGGCCAATGATGGCTAAGGGTGAGGTTACTCCTTTTCAAATCAAGATTGATGCCGTCACCTACCCCCAACAAGGGATTGTTGTCGATAACAGTGCCTATATACCCCTAACTATGACTGTTCAAGTAGGCATTAATCCAACCGAACTTCCTCTAGATCAACAGCTACAACATCAGGGTAAATCCTATTTAAAGGCTGTTTATCTAAACAACTTCGGGGTTGAAACTCGTTGGGATGCCAAGAACCGCACTATGTTTTTGAAGGGAAAGTCAACCTTGGAAATTCAGCCAATTAATCTGAATATTGAAGGAAGTGAGTATGCCAAGGCAGGGCTCATTATTGCTGACACTGCCTATATTCCAATTCGGTTTTTAAATAAGTTAAAGGTTGACTTAGATAAGATTCCTGGAAATGCACGTGCCACGTATAAGGATCAAGACTATTTCAAAGCTGCTTCACTTAAAAAAAATAATGTTTCTATAGACTGGGATCAAAAGACCCGGACGCTTTCCTTAAAGTGATCCACTTAATATGCCCCAGGAATAGTCATAAGAACCTGTTTGAGAAGCCCTGATCTTCATTCCGAGAGCCTTCCTAGCCCCCAATGCTGGGGGGGATCGGATTCCCAGTCCCCAGTATTGGGAGCCCAAAAGGGGCAGATGCAGGGGGTCAGAGACGTTTCAAACAGCTTCTAAGGTGGAGTTGATGAGGGTGTAAGCGTTTCGCCTATACCCAGATTTCTAGGTTCGCGATCAAGTCGTGACAAACTTAAGAGCCACACCATTGATGCAATAGCGCTTACCCGTTGGTGCGGGGCCATCGTTAAACACATGACCTAGATGTCCACCACAGCGGCAGCAATGCACTTCTGTTCGGGTCATGAGCAGAGTTCTGTCTACAGACGTACAGACTGCACCTTGGATGGGGGTGAAAAAGCTAGGCCAGCCCGTCCCACTGTTAAACTTAGCTGCAGAGGTAAATACAGGCAGATCACACCCCGCACAAGTATAAGTCCCTTTAGCAGTTTGCTTATCTAAAGCACTGGTGTAGGGGCGCTCGGTACCATGCTGGCGCAGCACGTAAAACTGTTCGGGTGTCAGCAGGTTGCGCCATTCTGCTTCAGTTTTAGACACCTTAAACACCTTGACTGATCCGGCTTCGGCAGTTTCTCCCCAAGATAAGTAACGCCATAACACGGCTCCACCCAGGAGCCCTGAACCAGCCCATAGAAAATTCCGTCTATTCATAAATTACTATCAAAATCGGTATATTTGGGGCTACTCAAGTGCTTGCAGCATACTACTTGTCATCCATTGTAGAGGGAAAATGTAGAGGGAAAGCTATTTAAAGTAGAGGGAAAGCTATTTTAAAAGGACTATAGGCATTGCGGTCGTTCGTCATAAGGTAGTCTTCAACTGCTAGGGATGCATTGTTGTTTTCTCTTCTTCAAATAGGAAAAGCAACTTTTAGAACCTGTTTGAGAAGTCCTGATCTTCATTCCGATAGCCCCCCTAGCCCCCTAAATCCCCCAATTCTGGAGGACTTGGAATCCGATCCCCCCAGAATTGGGGGGCTAGGGGGTCAGATGCAGGGGGTTAGAGACGTTTCAAACAGCTTCTTACAAACAATTAACCGAGATTTTTTCATGGTTAAGACGGCTCTACTAGGTACTTGAATAAGTCCTCCAAAACTGCGTTGGTGGCAAGGGGGCCACTGCTAATCCAGTAACTAGGCACTGTGTACACTCGACCAGATTTCACCGCCCGCAGCTTTTGCCAGAGCGGATCTTGTTTCAAGTCTTGCAGCTTTTGCTTAGCCTGCTGCTGAGCTTCTGACGTGTTTTCTTTATTCCAACTAAAGATGGCATCACCATCTGTCTGGGATAGCAGTTCGCGTTAATCTGGAGCCAACATGTAATCTCAGTTGCAATTAACCTACCCCTAGCGTCTGAAAGGCTGAGTCAAGGCTTCAAACCCTGCCACAATATCTAGCAGTTCTTCGGTAATTGAGCTTTGGCGCTGACGGCGGTATTCAGCATTGAGATCAGATAATCGTTCTTCAATATTTTTTTCAGCCATCTGCATGGAGGATAGGCGACTCGCATTCTCGCTGGCTAGAGAGGCAGCAAAGGCACGATATAGAGAAATAAATAAATATTGGCGGACTAAGGCAGACAAGAGTTGCGACTCATCCATGGTAAAGGTCGGTAGTACTTGGGTGGGCCACGGTTGATGCTCTAAGCGATGCAACCAGTCTGCATCCATGGGTAAAAGTTGCAAGGATCGGGAGCGGTAGGATGTCCCAGCTTGGGGCTGATTATAGAACAATATTATCCACGTAATGTCTTGCTGCGCTTGCCACTGTTGAATCGTTAGCAAAATTTCTTGTACTTGCTGCGTAATGCCCACCGCAGCGTGGGGAACCGAAAACTGCTGTGCAATTGGGTATCCCCTGCCTTCTAATAAAGGAATTGGACGTGCCCCCACCACGGCGATCGCTTCGTTCTCCACCGATCCTTGCAACTCGTCTAATTGAGAGGTGGCATAGGCAACAATCTGCTCATTAAATTGACCGCATAAACCTTGGTCGGAGCCAAAAATAATCACACCCAAATGACGATCAGATTTGAGTTTCGTGGCTACCGCCATAGAAGAAGGGAAAGCAAAATTTCCAGCAAAATATCGCTGGCGCATCACAATCTGCAACCCCATCTCCACGGTGCGATTGTAGTCTACCAAGGACTCCACTGCTTGCTCATACTGCCGGATGCTCACCGCTGCAAGGGCTTTCATCGTCTTGACAACAGATTGCAAATCTTCAACGCTGCGGATGGTTCCTTTGAGGGCTTCTAGTGTTTTCACCTTAACCTTGCCTCCCCTTCTTCCCCTAAACCTTCAGCGATCGCCCCTGTTTGGGGTTTGAATGGAGTACTGGCCTCTTGTGCTGTTTTCAAAATAACTTGGTAGTCTTGCTCCCGAAGAGCTTCCCCAGATTGAATGCGATCGCCCACTGCAGGCAACTGTTCACGTACCAACTGCCGGATACGCAGTTCCGCCGCCCTAATTTGATCGAGGGGCACCTCGTCCAACACACCGCCCGTGACTGCTACTAGAACAGCAATTTGCTCAGCTACAGTTAGGGGTTGAGATTGGGGTTGCTTGAGTACTTCGCGTACCCGCCGCCCTCGCTCCAGGATATGGTAAGTTTTTTCGTCTAACTGGGCTCCAAACCGGGAGAAGACTTCCACTTCTTGGAACTGGGAGTAAGAGAGGCGCAACTCACCCGCCACACGCTGATAGGCAGGCAACTGTGTTTTACCCCCTACCCGCGAGACAGATCTGCCCACATCAACCGCTGGTAGAATTGCCTTTTGGAAGAGGGTGGGAGACAAATAAATCTGACCGTCTGTAATTGAGATCAAGTTCGTGGGAATATAGGCGGAAATATTTTGTGCCTGGGTTTCGATCATCGGCAATGCTGTCAGTGAGCCCCCGCCTAGTTCTGGCCGCAGATGGGTGGCCCGCTCTAACATTCGAGAATGCAAATAAAAAATATCCCCTGGATATGCTTCTCGACCCGGAGGACGGCGCAGCAACAGCGACAGTTCTCGATAAGCCCAGGCATGATGGGTTAAATCATCGTACACAATTAATACATCCTGCCCCTGATCCCGAAAGTACTCGGCCATGGTGGTGGCAGCGTAGGGAGTTATATACTGCAAGCCTGGAGCATCTTCGCTACTCGCAACCACAACCAGGCTATAAGCCATTGCTTGATGCTTGCGTAAGATCGAGATCGTTTTAGCAACGGCTGAGCTACGCTGACCAATGGTGCAGTAGACGCAGATCACGTTTTTATTGGCTTGATTGAGAATCGTATCTACCGCGATCGCCGTCTTTCCCGTTTGGCGATCGCCCACAATCAACTCCCGCTGACCACGACCAATAGGGATTAAGGCATCCACCACTTTAATTCCGGTCTGGAGGGGCACTTGCACGGGCGAACGATCCATGATGGCAGGGGCTGGGCGCTCTACGGGCCAACGTTCGGTCGCCTCAATCCTCCCCCGTTGGTCTAAAGGACGACCCATACCATCTACCACACGACCCAGCAGGGATTCCCCCACAGGTACATCCAAAACTCGTCCGGTGCGCTGAACGGGATCACCAGCTTCTAGATGATGACTTGTGCCTAACAGGACAACGCCAAGTTCGTCCGGATCTAAGTTAAAGACGATTCCGAATAAACCTTCTGGAAACTGCACGATTTCATCTGCTTTCACCTGGCTTAAACCTTTAACGCTAGCAATTCCTTGACCGATGGACTGCACAATTCCGACTTCACAAGTTTGCAGATCGGGTTGATAGCGATCTAAGACCTGATCAAACGTTGTAAACGTATGATCGAGAAATGCAGGCAGTGAGGATTGCTTACTATCCATGCGAACTGTGAATTACCTTGATTGTTAGAGCTTGAGCTTCACGATTTAAAAGCCATAGAGAAATGTGAGTCTAGATTTTTTAAGTAGCGATCGCAACTCCAAGCAATGTGATAGTTTTCGATTTGCAAATCAATTCCGCAAATCAATTCTGGTGAGGTGAGAAAATCAACACTCTTTCCATCTGTTATTTGCTGTTGTTGCAAAGCATCTATAATCTTTTGACGTTCTTCGATTGGAATATCAAAACTACTCCGAATCACAATGTTTACTGGAGGAAATTGGATAGACTTTAGGATCTCAGCTCTTTGTTGTGCATCTAACCTTTGTAAACGGTCAATAAATACTGCAATCATCTGGTGCTCTAATTCAATATTTGCTAGATCCTGTAAAGCTCGTCGCGTGATGGCTTCCATGTATTGTTGTACCCGTTGTCGTAGTCTCTCTAGAAAAGCATCTTGTTGTCGCTCTAAATCAGCCCTCCATTCCCTCTCCTGTTTGTAAACTTCTTCACGAGCTTGATGGACTAAGTGTTTGCGCTCTTGTTCTGCTTGCTCTCTAGCCTGCGTTACCAATGCCTGCCGCTGCTGTTCTAATTCCTGTTGTTTTTGGCGATAGGATGCCACCTCTTGTTCGGCTAATTCACCCTTGGCTTGAGCTTCTTGCCAGTGACGTTCAAGGTGTTTTTTTCGCTCACCCATTGTTTTGGTAATAGGCTTATATAAGAAGCGATTCAGTAGATAAACAAGAACCAAAAAATTAATAATTTGGGCAATAACTGTAAACCAATCAATCAGCACAGATTAGCCTCCTCCCGCTTGTTGTCCTGTAAAATAATTCCAAAAGGGGTTGGCAAAAATCAGAATTGTAGAAACTACTAAACAGTAAATTGCCGTAGACTCAATAATCGCCATACCTACAAATAAAGTACGGGTAATTGTGTTGGTTTGATCAGGTTGCTGCGCGATCGCCCTCAGAGCATTAGCTAGCGCCAATCCTTCTCCAATTGCGGGTGCGATCGCCCCAATTGCCATTGTTAGACCTGCCATAATAATTGAGACCATACCAATCAAGCTAATATTACTCACTTACGTTGCTCCTATGTCAGATTACTCGTTGACGGGTCGTTGAGTCTGGTGTTGAGCACGCATTCCAGAGGCAATATAAACTATCGCCAAAATCGCAAAAACATAAGCCTGAATTACGCCAATTAAGATTCCAAAGGCTCGCATCACAATTGGAAAAAACAACGGCACAATAGACACCAAAATTGCGACCAATAGACCAGTACTCATAATATTTCCAAACAGGCGGATTGCCAGGGATAGGATCCGTGATAACTCGCTGATGAGGTTGAACGGCAACATCAATGGTGTGGGGCGGAGATAATGCTTAAGGTAATTACCTAAACCTATGTTTTTGATACCGTAATAGGGCACTGCAACGAAGACACATAATGCCAAAGCAGTGGTCGTAGATAGGGATGCTGCGGGTGATTCATAGACAGGAAAGATAGTGACTAAGTTAGCAACAGCAATGAAGAGAAACAGCGTTCCCACAAAAGGTAAAAATTGACTGGGATCTTGCCGAACCGCATCTCGAATTTGAATATTGATCTGCTCCACAATCATTTCTAGTCGATTCTGCCAGGGTGACATTGGGGCGGGTGCTACCGATAGATTCCGTGTCCCCAGCCAAGAACCCACCACCAAGATGGCCATAACTAGCCAGCTATAGAGGATAGTGGCATTCAGAGTCACCCATCTCCACTCCCAGAAAATCTGATTATCCGGAGTAATTTCCATCCCCTCACTCCTCCCTAGATTCCAAGGGCAATCGTTTGACACCAAAGCGACGCACCAGCAGGATACGCGCCCAGGTGAAACCCGCTAGACAAACGGTTGCTCGCTCCCAATGTCCATCCATAACGAGATAGAAGCCAAGCAGGATAATGATCAGGCGGCCTAGGTAACTACCGAGGAACCACGGAATCGGCCATTGAGTGGTTGGCAGTTGCCGCACCGTCACCCAAAGACTACCGAAATAGAAGCACCCTAGGACAAACCCTAAGGGGAAAGCCGTTAATAGATGGATGGAATTGAGAGAGATCAAATTTTGCATGAACATTCTCCTGATTTCATTCATCTCGACTTTCTTGCTGCACCCAGTACCAAGCATTTAGACATCCCAGAACAACACCCACAAAGAGCAACATCAGGGTCCAGGAATAGCGACTGGGCCAAGTAAAATCGATCCAAAGACCAAGAGCGATGCCCATCAAAATGGGCAGAATCACAGACCAGCCGACAATGCCAATCAGCCCTAGCCCATACCAAAGACTGTATTTCTCCTCTCGACGGGCTTTGAGCTTGCGTGCTGATTTGTTTTGTACTTGGTGGCGCAGGTTACTGGAGGAGTCGGGATGAGATTTGGGGTTGGAGGTGCGAGGGCGCTTCATGACTTTATTCCTCCCCTGCCATCAATCCCCGCAGGAAGCTTGTTTCTAGCTTGGCAAGGGCTAAACGACTCATCTGCTCGCGATCGCTCAAGCGCCGAAACTCTGCTTCTACAGTTTGCTGCAAAGATTCT
The DNA here is from genome assembly GCA_035285265.1 of Leptolyngbyaceae cyanobacterium. Taxonomy (GTDB): domain Bacteria; phylum Cyanobacteriota; class Cyanobacteriia; order JARCMD01; family JARCMD01; genus JAYKHH01. The sequence continues at coordinate 10,252 of JAYKHH010000550.1, forward strand.
AAGTCTCTACCCTGAACCGCCTGTCGCGTTGACACTAAAACCTCTGCACCGCACTTAACCAGGATGCCTTCATCAACGGCCACAAAGATTTCTTGTCCTGCTGTGGTTTCAAAGGATAACAAGCCAGGAACTAGGGCGGCCACGAAGTCAATGTGATTCGGCAGCAAGCCAAACGATCCATTTTCAGCTTCAGCTTTCACTTGATTCACGGTTTCCTCTAGCAGCACCTGGGTGGGGAGGAGAATTTTGAGTTTCATAGAGTCGATTCCTGATCAAATAGAGAGATCAAAGATGGAAACTAGTAGTCTGCCAAGCAGTTTTTGCAGGGTCTCCGACCCTGCAAAAACCTACAAATTGGTTCTTTTGGATTGGAGAAACTGGGCAAAGTTCCTGTGGTGAACTACTAGTATTTCGTTATAAAAATGTTGAGGGTCGAAGCCTCCCAACATTTACCCCCCAATCCCCACTCAGGATTTGAGCGATCCGTCAAATTGAGGTTGACAGACCCTTAGGAGGGATGACCTGGACTCGTTGCTGACTCATCTTCCTGAGTATTGGCTGTGTTCACCTCATCGATTGTTCCAACCATATACAGCGATCGCTCATCCGCCTTAGAAAACTCATCATTGAGGATACGATCACACCCTTCAAGAGCGGCTTCTAAGCTCACCCACCTCCCCTGCTTGCCTGTGAACTGTTCTGTCGTAAAGAAAGGCTGAGTTAAAAACCGTTCCAACCGTCTAGCTCGATTAACAGTTTGGCGATCTTCTTGAGAAAGCTCCTCTATCCCCAGCATAGAAATAATGTCTTTCAAGTCTTCGTAGCCTGCCAGGGTACTTTTCACTTGCTGGGCAATCTGATAGTGTCGTGCTCCCACGATCGGGGGTGTTAACAAACTGGAAGTTGATTGCAGCGGATCAATAGCAGGATACAAACCCTGGCTCAATCGTTTGCGGGAGAGGACGATGGATGCCGATAGGTGACCAAAGGTATGAACTGCTGCCGGATCTGTAAAATCGTCGGCTGGGACATAGACGGCCTGCACAGACGTAATAGAACCGCTGGCTGTATTGGTGATTCGCTCCTCTAATTCTGATAACTCTGTTTCCAAGGTTGGCTGATAACCCACCCGCGACGGCAGCCGACCCATCAATCCAGAGACTTCTTGCCCTGCCTGAATAAACCGAAAGATATTATCAATTAACAACAGCACGTCTTGCTTGGCATCGTCCCGGAAATACTCCGCCATCGTCAAAGCTGCATGACCCACTCGAAAGCGGGCTCCTGGCGGCTCATTCATCTGAGCCAACACCATGACGGTGCTTTCCAGCACACCTGCCTCTTGCATGTCCCGATACAGTTCTTCTGCCTCCCGATTCCGTTCGCCAATGCCGCAGAAAAAACTCACCCCCTCGTACTCACTCACCATGTTATGGATCATTTCGGTTAGCAGCACCGTTTTGCCTACTCCTGCACCGCCAAATAATCCAGCTTTACCCCCCCTTTCCAGGGGTACAAGCACGTCAATGGCTTTGATCCCAGTCTCCAGAATCTCCGAGGTAGTAGAACGCTCAGCGAGAAGAACAGGGGGCTGATGAATAGAGCGCCACTCGTCTGCGACTAGGGGGGCTTTGTGATCGATGGTTTCTCCAAATACGTTGAACATCCGACCCAGAAGGTGTTTTCCTACCGGAACTTGCAGAGGGTGGGATCGATCTATTACCAGGGAACCTCGTGCTAATCCAGAAGTGGGGGTGAGGGCGATCGCTCTCACCGTCTCAGCGTCGAGATGGGTGATGACTTCCATGATCATGCTGCCATCTTCTGCGGCTGTAAGCTGGCTATACATTTCAGGTAGCCGTTGATCAAACCGAATATCCAGTATGCTACTCCGAATGGAAACTACAGAGCCCTGATTAACCACAGCACTCTGAGGAAACGTGTATAAATCTGGGGATTGCCTCATCATGGGTAAGTCGGTGAATGGCAAAGAAGAACAACCGGAGCTAGAAAAGTATGACCATTGCTACTGATCGAAGACCGCAGGCTCTCCCACCGTCCTCTTGTTTCCCTTGTATGTTAGAACTCTGCTGCGGGCTTCCTCCTTCTGAAGGACTTAAGTAGGGGAGTCTCTCTCCTAAATGTGGATGATAAAATCACTAACGCTCTAAAAGTGCCAGCCAGCAAGGTATCAGCACTGAGGTCGAACAGGTGCCAATCCAGATTTCCGATATCGGCACCAATGCAGATTTTGCACGGGTTCAGGATTAGCCAGCAACAAACCCCTTCAACTGATGCCCTTAACCGATGAATCGACTCGATACCAACATCGTTAGCGAACTGCGTAAACGAGATCGGGCCAACTCCGGCGTTGCAATTGATCCCTGGTACTAAAACACAGCACAGGAACGCCTTTATCGTACCCACGCTGGAGCGTGGGTACGATTGGTTTTAGCTAGGAGCCAGTTTTTTGACGGAAACATAAAAATTAAGCAGGCGCTGAGATCTGTTTAAGTAGCTGACCAACTCGATATTGCTTGGTGGCTTCTGCAGGTTGATCGTGACCCGATTGCCACTGGGTTATCACTGTGCCACAAGTTTCAACCCTAGCGGTATACGCACCTACAATGCTGCCATCGGGAGAAGCATACTCAATGCGTACCTCTGCCCAATCGGCTTCCTCTTCCTCATCGGCGGTGGGTGCAATGGCGATCGTGGCACCTCGTTTAAGGTAATCTAACCACTGCCAGCCTTCCTGTATCCAAATTTCTCGTTCAGCAATTTGTTCAAATTGCTTCAGCCCGCACCAACCTCGATAAAAAGAACGCAAGTCGGCAACTGCTCCATTGCGATGCACGAGCAGGTCTAGTATCTCTGGCTCTAAATGCCCCCAGTAGCGTCCTTCGGGTAAATCCACTAAGGTGGGGGCGAAGACATGGCCGCCAAAGTGACTGCATCGCCAAACTCTGAGTCTTCCGTCAGAAATTGCGGCGTAGTCTTTGCGTAACTGCTCGTAAATAGGAAAGCCAAAACGGGCGCAGGCGACATCAACATTGCCGTGGGTGCAAACCAGTAGCTCTCGAACCTGTTCTGTATGCTGTCGGTAGGGTTCAAATTGGGGGAGGTGGTCGGGTTGTTGCAGCAGGGCAGTCCCAAGGAGAAAAACTTGCTCAGTAGGTACAAGAAATTCTTGCTTCTCAAATTGTGCAAACAATCCTGTTGGCCGACGATAGTGCAAAATCCGGGTGTGACCGGGAATGGAATAGTCTCGGTCGGGGGCGATCGCCAACGGACGTACGTGAATACCCTGTTCCCGTAGGGGTTTGATCAGGTGCTCATAGATGGGATGCAATAGGGGGTGTTCTAGCCAAAGGGACTCCCAAGGTTGCGGTGTTTCGATAATCAGCCACTGATCATAGGGCCACGCAGAACCAATCGGATCGTGGCCGTTAGTCTTGGAAACGGTAGAACAAAAGCGGCAATCAGGTTGGATGGAAGGAGTGGTTGTCATTCGCTTAAAAAGCTAGTGTGAAGAAACTGGCTCTGTCTTATGCAACAGACTGAGCATAATCGGGAAGAATTTTCTCAGCATTACGTAATTTGGGAAAGGCGTATCCGCTGACCCCGATCAGGACACCCAGACCTGAAAATAAAGTGTACTGAAGTGCCATACCTGAACCCGCTTCAGATCCAAAGAGGTGAGCTAAAAGCGGGGCAAAACCTCCCTCAGCGGTCATGGCGGGGGTAAAAACATAGTCAGCGAAAACTCCAGCCAATAATAGACCTAGAGGAGACGCGATTTGAGCAATGAGGTAACGGCTGGCGAAAACACGCCCCTGCACGCCAGGGTCTACCTTAGAAAGCCAAATTGCCTGGTTAGAGCTACCTCGTAAAGGCAAAAAGAAGGCCGATAAAAAGCTGCCTAACATCCACATTGACTGGGTTTTCCCGAGGCCCAAAAGCATACTGCTGCTACCGACTAAAATAGCGCTACCCAAGACTCCGTGGATGCGAGGTTTAGGGCCACCCCAAATGCTCAGTACTGCTGACCCAAAGACTCCACCGATACCAGCAGCCGTTTGGACGCTGGCTAACACGATTGCACTGTCCTGGCTGCGAGCTAAAATCATGGGAGAGTGGATACCGCCACTAATATAGAAAACAAGGTTGCTACTTAGCAAAAAGATGAGAATTGCTACCAGGCTAGATCGACTGAAAATATAGCGAAATCCAAAGGTTAATTTCTGACCAAGGGTTTGAATATCTTGAATACTTTTTACAGCGCGACTTGGCTGAGGGATCTGTACTGACAAGAGCAAACTAACAGCAACTAAAAAAGTAAAGAAATCAATCAATAAAATGCCTGAGATCCCGACCCATGGAGAAAGTAATCCTGCCATGGCTGGGGC
>JAYKHH010000551.1:0-7824 GCA_035285265.1 Leptolyngbyaceae cyanobacterium
GAACTATGTCCAGCAAAAATCAGATCATTACCAGCCTACCTTTACTCAGGCTGATATTCGTGCCAGCGTCGCGGCTACAGCTCAGCGCGATGAACGCTGCGTCCTAACGGGTCAGTTAATCCGATCGCAGGAGGCAATGCTATTAGGATTTACGACCGATGGAGAATGGGTGCCTCTCAGTCTTGAAAGTTTGGGCGTTGAGAGTTTGGGCGTTGGGAAATTGGTAAATAGCTAGCCATCACCCGTCCAGATCCTCGGAGTTGAGCAAAGTAGGTTTGGCTGACCGGATCTCCTTCACCGGAGAGTTGGTCAATCCCAATGCCGTTGCGCCCCTGCTCCTTTCCAGAACTATGGATGTACGCGCCTGCCCCTAAATACAAACCCACATGGGTTGCTTTCTCAGGAGAGCCAAAGAACACCAAATCTCCCGGTTCGAGATCCTGTAAAGGAATAGCTTGGGTAAAGCCTTCCTGTTGATAGGCATCCCTGGGAAGCCAAATGCCAAGGTCAGCAAAAGCAGCTTGTATTAGCCCAGAACAATCGTAGTTGGGGCCAATCGTGCCACCCCATAAATAGGTGTTGGGTTGACGTAAAGCTGTCTTGGCAAACCAGATCACAGCGGGCAGGCGAGTTTTAATTTGGTCTGGAGAAACAGCGATCGCCTGATAGGGTGTACTTGCCAGAGCAATCCCGTCCAAATCTTGCAGAGATAACCAAGCCGGATAGTCATCTTCACACAAGCAAATAGGCACAGCAGTCAGGGAAGACGACTCCAGGGATACAAACTCACTCTGTTGCACTCTCAACTGTCGCCCTTTGGCAGCTTGAGTGGCCAATCGACTGCATTCAGGAGAATCATAGAGATTCAGATCTGCTTGGCACCGATACTCAATCGATTTTGCTGAACCCTGTGTTCCAGCAGTTTGTAAATCTTGAAGTGCAACCATTGCTAGACTACTCAAGGGAAATAGCGTCATCTTATCTTGGATGATTGCACACCGATTCAAACTCGTATTTGTACATCATGGTATTTTTTCGTAAGGACTCGGCCTTAGAAGCGATCGGCGATCGCATTCTAGAAGCAACCTGGGCAGAATTTCCAGGATTAGCGCAGAACCAACTTGCCCTGACCTGGATCGCGTACGATCCTCCCATTCCCGTCAATACCGGGGGAGCACTCAATCCAGATAGCTTTTGGAACTATGAAATCCGAGGATTTAGCTATCGAGGCGTAGAGCGCATCTATCCAGCCAGTGTGGTGAAGTTATTCTATCTGGTTGCCATCTATGAATGGCTAGAGAAGGGCATGACTCAGCCTTCTACAGAATTAGACCGAGCGGTACGGGACATGATTGTAGACTCCAGCAACGATGCCACCAGTCTAGTGATGGATGTGTTGACGGGAACCACCAGCGGCCCAGAACTACCCGTCGGCCCCTTTGAAACCTGGAAATATCAGCGCAATTTAATCAACCGCTATTTTCAATCGCTCAACTGGCCAGAATTGGAAACCATTAATATCAATCAAAAAACCTGGTGTGATGGCCCCTACGGTCGGGAGCGAGCCTTCCTAGGGGAGATGCTGGACAACCGCAATATGCTGACCACTAATGCCACAGCTCGATTGCTCCATAGTATTGTCGGGGGTGTTGCTGTCTCGTCCCAGGCATCCCAGGCCATGATGAATTTGATGCGGCGATCGCTCAACCCCACGGACTTAGCGGCGGACCCTGAAAATCAAGTCACAGGCTTCCTAGGCGGCGGACTGCCCCAATCTGCTCAAGTCTGGTCTAAGGCAGGGCTAACAAGTACCGTCCGTCACGATGCCGCCTATATTGAACTGCCTGATCAACGACCCTACCTGTTAATTGTGTTTACTGAAGGGAAGGCCCATAGCAAAAACGAAGCCATTTTGCCCTTTATCTCCCAGGAAATTGCCAAGGGAATGGAGGCTATTGCTTAGGCATGCAAGAGGGCGCAAAGCTTTGCGCCCCTACAACTACAACTACAACTACAACTACAACAACTACAACGGTTATTTCACCTTTGATTCAGCACGGGGCGTTTCTTTACCAGCAATTTTCTTGGTCAGGAGTTCTAGCGCCTTCGCATATTGAGGATCACTCGCTGTACCAATTTGGGTGCGATCGCTCGAAAGGGCTTTGCGTTGGGCCTCAGTTAGCTCGATTTTAATATCCGGTTCAATGCCGTGCTTATTGATATCGCGACCACTGGGAGTAAAGTACTTGGCGATCGTCACGGCCACCCCTGAACCATCCCCCAAGCCCCGCACGGATTGGACGAGACCTTTGCCAAAGGTTTTGGTACCCACCAAGGTGGCACGATGATTATCCTGTAATGCCCCTGATAAAATCTCGCTGGCACTAGCAGAACCGCCATCTATCAAAACCACAAGCGGTTTATCCGTTAAAGGGCGTTGATTGGCTGATTCTAGATCGGTGACCCCCTGACGATTGACCGTAGAGACAATCTTGCCATCCTTGAGCCACATCCGAGCAATTTCGATACTGGAATAAAGCAAACCACCCGGATTAGAGCGTAAATCCAAGATATAGCCCGCCACCTGTTGCTGCTCTAACTTCTCAATGGCCTGACGCATCTCAGCGGCAGCATTGGCACTAAATTGATTTAAGCGAATGTAGCCAACATCGCCCACAGGATGCTTCTGATTGCTAAAGCGAACCGGATGGATTTCAATCCTAGCCCGTTTGAGTGGAAACTCTATCTCTTCTTTGCCACGGAGAATAGTCAGGGTAACTTGGGTGCCCACTTTACCGCGAATTAAGGTAACCGCCTTATCAACCCCCATCCCCTCAGTGCTTTTGCCATCAATTTTGAGGATGATATCCTTGGCTAAAACCCCTGCCGTGGCGGCTGGCGTATCTTCAATGGGAGCAATCACCACGAGCTTTTTAGTCTTTTCGTCTTGGGATAATTGAATCCCCACCCCTGTTAATTCCCCAGATGTATCAATCTGCATGTTTTTGAATTCATCGGGATCCATGAACCGGGTGTAGGGATCTTCCAGCTTCTTCAGCATTTCCCGGATGGCCTTATAGGCTGATGCCTTATTGCTGTAGGGGCGGTTCAAATACTCTGTGCGGGTTGCTTTCCAATCAACCTGGTTAAAGGTGCCATCTACATAGCTACGATCAATGATTTGCCAAACCTCATCCACAACTTCCTTAGGGCTTTCACGAAAGAAGGCTTGCCCCTTGGAGAGATGAATCCCCGCGCCCGTAATCGTGATTGAGGAAAGAGCAACGGCTGTTGCACCTAAAATGAGCGCACGCTGTGAAATGACCATAGGCTTAAGCTGCAAGGAAAATACTGCAAGGGTAAATAGGCTTAATGGATACACTTTCAACGCTGGGTCTTACAGATTTTTGAGCAAGATGACCGCTCACCCAAGGTTTTAAACTTGCCCTGCAAAAGCTTTAGAAGTTTCACTGTGCTAGTTTTACTATGCTAGTTTCACTACGTTGGCTTTCCTGTGCTTGAAACGTATCAGTCTTTTGCTATCCGGTTTTATTCAACGTTAGTGTGACACCCCCCACCTAATATTTGTTAAGAAGGATTTACAGACGGATAACTTGCTTGGGAATCTGGATTCCTTCACCGTCACGCTTTGAGGTAAGGTCATGACCCTAGAGAGATTCTGAATGCCCAGGATGGAATCCATAATTCTCAGGTAAACCGCCTCAATCTTCTAAAGTTACTATCAAAAACTATAACAACTTTATTTTGTTCGCCTCACCCTATAGCAAGAGAGAGAACCACTTTTTCGAGTGTCCTGAGGGCAAGAAGTACCACCCCTGATCCCAGAATAGCCTGGAAAGGCCGGAAATTGGGGTGGTCAGAGTAGAAACGATTAAGGCTCTACCCAACGACCATCTGACTTGATCAGATTAATTAACTCCTCCACGCCTTGGGCTTCTGGGACTTTTTTAATCTCGTCTCGGCCTCGATAGAGGGAAATAAAGCCCGGTTGTCTGCCTACATAGCCATAGTCTGCATCGGCCATCTCGCCAGGCCCATTGACAATACAGCCCATGACGGCGATATCGAGACCTGTCAGATGTTTAGTGGCTTCTCGCACCTGATGTAACACGGTTTCTAAGTTAAATAGGGTACGACCGCAAGAAGGGCAGGCAACGTACTCCACCATGGTTTTCCGCAGCCCCAAGGCTTGCAGAATACTGTAACAAACCGGAATTTCCTTTTCTGGGGCTTCTGTTAACGAAACTCGAATTGTGTCGCCAATTCCTTCAGCCAGGAGGGTGGCAATACCAGCGGTAGATTTAATCCGCCCGTATTCGCCATCTCCTGCCTCTGTAACCCCAAGGTGCAGGGGATAGTCCATTCCCAAGGCATCCATCCGTTGAGCCATGAGGCGATAGGCTGCTAGCATCACAGGCACCCGTGAGGCTTTCATGGAAATGACTAAATTGTGAAAATCCAGGGACTCACAGATCCGAATAAACTCCAGGGCTGACTCCACCATGCCCTCTGGAGTGTCCCCGTAGGTAAAGAGCATCCGTTCAGCGAGGGAACCATGATTTACCCCAATTCGCATCGCTTTCCCCTGATCCCGCAGAGAAACAACCAGAGGCTCTAGGGTTTCGCGAATTTTATCGCCAATCTCGTTAAACTCTGCCTCGGTAAAGTCAGTCCGGTCTGACTTGGGCTTCTCAAACACGTATAGCCCTGGGTTAATCCGTACCTTATCAACGTGCTTGGCAACTTCTAGGGCAATCTTCATGCCGTTGTGATGCACGTCAGCGACTAGAGGTACAGGTTGATAGGTCTCTGCTAGCTTCTGCTTGATTTCCGCCAGACTATAGGCATGGGCCAAACTGGGCACGGTCACCCGGACAATTTCGCAGCCAATCTCGTGCAGGCGACGAATTCCTGCAACCGATCCGTCAATATCCAGCGTGTCCTCGTTAATCATGGATTGCACGACTACTGGATAGCCCCCGCCGATGATCACAGAACCCACTTTTACGGGACGGGTCTTACGGCGGTGAATGGTGGTGTCCGTCAATAGGGACTGAGGCTGATCCGCGATCGCAGGGGGGTTAGGCAAGGTTTGCATACGCTGTGGGTTAATTGTTACAGCAGAAAATGAAGGTGTAAAAGACACGAGGTATACTATTCTGTCTCCCAGCTTGCCACAGAGCGAGGCAATTTGAGCAATCGAGTTTGAATAGAGTTGAATTTAGAGTTGAATTCAGGCTCGATTCCAAGCTGGCATTCAGCCGCTTTCTGTATTCAGTAGTTTTAATTCTATGAATGGGAATGGTAATTTGGGCTTTATTCTGAAGGTACTTCTGGCTTCTACCGGGATCGCGATCGCCATTAAGTTCCTGGGGCCTAGCTTGGAGATCGCTCCTACGACTGGGAATGTTTTGATCGCCCTAGGTACTCCGATTATCGTGATCTCGATCGCCCTGGGTTGGCGAGCATGGCAGCAACATTAGGCTAGGGAAACAGAACCTATGAAGTTTGGACAATGGATTGGCTTACTAGCCCTCGTGATTGCTTTGTACATTCTGTGGGCGATTCGGAATGTTCTACTGCTGGTCTTTACAGCGGTTGTAATTGCAACGTCTTTAAATCAGCTAGCCCGACAATTCCAACGCTGGGGTATTCAGCGCTCCTATGCCGTGTTGCTGTGCGTGCTGATCCTGATCACGTTTTTTGTAGGTTTATTTTTTACCATTGTTCCCGCCTTTGCCCATGAGTTTCAGGAACTATCAGATTTACTCCCTAAAGGTTTAGCCAGCTTAAATCGACGAGTTGATCAATTTAGAGATGGTTTGCCTCCCCAACTTATTCCCTATTTTCCCGATGTAGACAGTGTTGTGGAGCAGTTCCAGCCGTTTGCCAATCTATTGGTGGGCCGCTCGGTGGCGTTTTTCTCCAGTTCCCTAGGAATGGTGCTCAACTTTTTATTGGTGTTGGTGCTGAGCTTGATGTTTCTCGCTGATCCACAGTCCTATCGTCAGGGCTTTATTTTGCTATCCCCTTCGTTTTACCGTCGTCGGGTAGATGAAATTCTGACCCTCTGTGAAGAAGCACTAGGCCGATGGATTGTCGGTGCCCTTGCCGGGATGTGTGTGATTGCCCTATTAAGCGGGATTGGGCTAAGGGTTCTACAGGTAAGGGCATCCGTCGCCAACGGGGTTCTGGCTGGTGTATTGAATTTAATCCCCAATTTCGGGCCAGCGTTTAGTGTGATTCCCCCGATGGCGATCGCCTTACTTGATGCCCCGTGGAAACCCCTGGCTGTTTTTGCCCTCTACTTTGGGATTCAACAGTTTGAGAGTAACTTCCTCACGCCCTATATCATGGCGCAGCAAGTTGCCCTGTTGCCTGCTTTTACTCTATTAGCTCAAGTCTTCTTTGCCACGTTCTTTGGTTTTTTAGGGCTGCTACTGTCCTTGCCTTTAACCGTTGTGGGGCAAGTGTGGGTGCGAGAAGTATTGATCAAGGATATCCTCGACCCCTGGAAAGTTGCGATTAAGGATGCATCTGAACCGAGTTCATCAACTCTGTCTACGATTCATCTAGTAGCTGACCCGATTTTTGAGGAGCAGGCTATGATTCAGGCTGAATTAAGTCCATCCGATGAAACAGACACCCCTAGACCCGCTCCTTCTCAATCTTGATGGAAGATTATTCCATAATCGAATAATCAGATTTGCTGAATAAACTAGGGTCTAAGTAATTGATCCGAGCTGCAGGACTTAGGGCAGATAACACTTGTTGCCCATAGCTGCGGTGCAAAACCCGGCTATCAAAGAGAGCCACTAGCCCTTGCGATTCTCGGACAGGGGCGATCGCCCGTTGCAGTTCGCTTAAAGCCGACGGTAATAGGTAAAGACGAAACCAGTCTTGGCGTAGGCGTTTGTAGTAGGCCACCCGACCCGCTACCAGCGGGTGTTCTAGGGAAGGAATGGGGAGGGTGGCGATCGCTAATACTTGGGGGGCAGGCAGATGGGCTTGATGCTGTCGCCAAAACTCCCAACCCGTGATCAGAATGCCATTGTCCTCTAAGCAGGTCTTTTCAACCTGGACTCTAGAGCCAAACTCCGCCGCTAGCACGGCCCCCACTTGCGCCTTAAGGGGTACATCCCCCACGAGGAAAACTGAGATCCCGCCTTGGTTGGCACTGAGATGCAGCAAGGCTCGAAGTTGGTTCATCAACGCCGCTTGAAACTGAGGCGTATTGGGGAGTGGTAGCCCATCGGGCAAATAGAGTTGAATCAGTTCATGATGGCGATCGGGAGAAAATTTGAGGCTTGTAACTTCTCCTAACCCCAGATGTTGGCGATAGAGGGTTGCTTCTGGATCTAAGTCTAAAGCAGTGCCAATCAGAACAATAGGTTGCTGCGACCAGATTTTTTCCAGGGCCGGGGCTACGTCAATCGGGGCACCATACAAGGAAAACTGTCCCTGTGGCCGAGCGATTGTGGTCCAAGTCAATACGGCTTCGGTCTGTAAGCATTGCTGAAACTGCTGCCAAGGATGGGGTAAGCAGGAACCCGGCAACTGTTCTAAATCTGCGTAGAGCTGGTGCAGAATAGTTTGCTCCGGTGGCTCCATTAAATAGCATTCATAGGGATTGGGAGGATGCTGAAAAATAGCCCGTGTCAGACGCACCTTAGCATCCCGAATCGCTTCCAGTTGGTTAGGGCAGGCTAGCATTAACTCATGCCAATGGCTGGGCTGCAAGCAAACGGTGAGTTGATCACGAGTCCATGTTTCTAAGTCATCCGTTCCATCAATGATGATTGG
>JAYKHH010000552.1:0-4642 GCA_035285265.1 Leptolyngbyaceae cyanobacterium
AGAACGAACTGATATCCAGCTAGAACGAGAAACCGTTCGAGAGCAGGTTTTGAGCATTCTCAACATCCTGCCAGCAGACCTAATAGCAGAAGTTCGAGACTTTGCTGAATTTATCCAGCATCGAAAAGTAGGTTAACTCAGATCTTGCAGCATTCTCACTAAGTCCCCAGACCCGCCAGGAAATTGAAGCCCAGGTGGGGATTGCTAGGGGTGCAAGATCTCAGTTAACCACCCAGAATTCCCCTTGGCCCTCTAATACTCTACCTTGTCAGTTTTTTCTGCCCATTCCTGGAAAACGGCAAACGCTTCTTTTTGCATCATTTGATCCATCGGTAGCGTGCGGCCCGTGATTGGCAACTCCAGTTCATCATAAATAAATTGGTCATCAAAACCAATTTCAGCGGCATCCACCTTGGTATTGGCATAATAGACGCGATCGGGTCGTGCCCAGTAAATTGCCCCTAAACACATGGGACAAGGCTCACAACTGGTGTAGATCTCACAGCCTGTCAGTTGAAAGCTCTTGAGGGTTTTGCAAGCTTCCCGAATCGCGACGACTTCTGCATGGGCGGTGGGGTCATTCGTGGAGGTGACTTGATTACTTCCCCTAGCGACAATTTCACCATCCTTCACCACCACTGCGCCAAAGGGCCCCCCTCTACCAGACCGGATACTGTTGAGGGAAAGGGCGATCGCCTCTGCCATAAATTGATTCGTAGGGTTTGTCATAAATTTTACTCACGAGTTATTGTGAAAAGCCTGGGTTGATGAATACAAGCTAGGCGCAGAGAAATACAACCTCACCAGTCAGAGCAATACCCTGCCCCGATGGTCAGTCTTCCCCAATCAATGCATAAGTCTACTATTTTCTTTTAATGAGCAACCGTTTAAGACATTCTTTGTAGCAGGTATGTCAGGAAATCTTAGGGTTACCAGAGGTGCTGATTCAATAGAGCCTGAAGATCGGTGGGGAATGGGTAGGTACTCGGAAACTGAGCCTGGGGGTAATCGCCAGTGACTTTTTTTAGTGCCAAAGCCCAGGCGCGATCGCACGCCTCCTGCCATTGGGTTTTGAGGCTGGGCGAATCATCGAGCAGCAATTCCAGTTGAATGCGTTGTTCGCGAATCGTGCGTTCCCAACCGTTATACTCCTGGGGCATATCAAGGTACCGTCGCTTGAGCAGATGTTCTAGTAATACCAACAAACGACTTTTTAATTCTTTCTTTTCCAAGCGCCCCAAGGACTCGATCTCCTCAATCAGATTGGCTAGATCCAAGTTCTCAAAGTCTTTAACTTTGAGCATCCGCGTTGTTTCTTCTGTCCACAACAAAAAATCGCGCTCGTATAGCGAGACCTGCTGAGCAATTTGCGTCATGATGTATTGCCTCTCTACTGGCACTTGCTCTCTACTGGCACTTGCTCTCTGCTGGCACGGGTAGGGCGATTGCCTTGCTAAACTCTCTCCTTAACTAGCATAAACAAGATCAGGATAACTAGATTTGTATAGGTCTTGCCATCGTCCTGGGACTTTGTATACAGTATACAAAGTCAATTGTCATCAGAACTGTATTTGCCATCACAGCTTGATCCATGGGTTCCGAGATATGAGCTAACTAGGCAAAAATTCCCGCGCTGTCCCACTAGAAAAGGAAAGGCATGTGTATAACCTCAAAGCTGTGATTATTGGTGCGGGTATTGGCGGGCTAACCGCTGGCATTGCTTTACGTCAAGCAGGTTACCAAGTCGAAATCTATGACCGCGTGAAGGAATTGCGCCCAGTCGGGGCCGGTATTTCCCTATGGTCGAATGGCGTCAAGGTCATGAATCGGCTGGGTCTAGGGGAAAAAATGGCTCAGATTGGTGGGCTGATGAACCGAATGCAGTACCGCAGCCAAACCGATGAGCTACTGAATGATATTGACCTACACCCCCTCATAGCAGAAGTTGGACAGCGTCCCTATCCCGTGGCCCGCAATGATCTTCAGCAGATGCTCCTAAACTCTTTTCCGGGAGAGGTGACCCTCAATGCTAAATGTATCGGGGTCGAGGAAACAGAGGATAGTGTTACTGCCATTTTTGAAAATGGGCACAGAGCCACAGGGGATCTGTTGATTGCCGCCAATGGCATTCGCTCTAACCTCCGCAGCTATGTATTGGGAGAGGAAACCCATCCTCAGTACGGGGGCTATGTGAACTGGAATGGCTTGGTGCAAGCCAGTGCCGATCTGGCTCCCAAAGATACCTGGGTTGTCTATGTGGGTGAGCATAAACGGGCTTCGTTGATGCCCGTGGGGGGCGATCGCTTTTATTTCTTTTTCGATGTTCCCCTTCCCAAAGGAAGCCAGACCCCACCAGAAGCCATCCAAGCTGAATTAGCGGAGTTTTTTACTGGTTGGCCCCCCGTGGTGCAAAGCCTGATTCAGCAACTTGACCCCTTCAAAACCAACCGCCTAGAAATCCACGATCTCAGCCCGATTGAACGCATGGTGCGCGGTCGAGTTGCTTTACTCGGAGATGCGGCCCATGCCACCTGTCCAGATTTAGGGCAAGGGGGTTGTCAAGCCATGGAGGATGGGGAGGTGCTGACTCGCTATCTGCTCACCACCAATATCAGTGTGGCGGATGCTTTGAAGCGCTATGAAACGGAACGGAAGGAACGAGCCAATGGCATTGTCGTTAAAGCTCGCAAACGGGCTGAGATCATCCACGGCAAGGAACCGGAACTGACCCAGCAGTGGTACGAACAACTTCGTCACGAAAGTCCTGGGGATGTGACCGGTGCCATCTCCAAAACCATCCTGGGTGGCCCCCTACACTAATCCCAACCCTTGTGTAGGGGCAACCCCTTGTAGGTGCCCGATAGGTTCAGGGCACCCACAAGGGGTTGCCCTTACCAGATGGAAATCTTCTTAGACCTCTGGCAGACATCAATTTTCCCAACAGTTAAGGATTTCGGTGATGACAGGTAAGCTAACAACACATGTGCTGGATACGGCTCAGGGGTGTCCTGCCGCTGGCATGGCCTTGGAACTATGGTCAATTGATACCCAGTCTGGTGCAAGAGTCCGGCTAAAAACCGTCTCCACTAATCAAGATGGACGCACTGATGCTCCCCTCTTGGCGGAGGGTGAATTCAAAGTAGGAGTCTATGAACTTGTGTTTGCAGTCGGGGAATATTTCGCTCAGCAGCCGGTGAGGAGCACGAATCCCCCGTTTCTAGATCGCGTGCCCATTCAATTTGTGATTGCCGATCTCGATGCTCACTATCATGTACCGCTCCTCGCCTCACCTTGGTCTTACAGCACCTATCGGGGAAGTTGAGAATGCCAGCCTATTCGATCTCGCAAATTAACCAAATGACCCAGGATGCCTTTGTGCAGGTTTTAGGAGCCGTTTTTGAAGAGACTCCTGCGATCGCCCAGCAAGCTTGGCATCACCGTCCCTTCGCAGATGTCAGAACGCTCCATCAGCAGATGGTGACTATTGTGTTAGCCATGACTCCAGAGCAACAACTAGCTTTAATTCAAGCCCATCCCGACCTCGGCAGTAAGGCAGCGATGGCAACCGCCTCTGTCCAAGAGCAAACAGGTGCAGGTCTGACTCAGCTCACCCCAGACGAATATGAACGGCTGCGATCGCTCAATCAGGCATACCAGCAGAAATTTGGCTTTCCCTTCATCATTGCCGTTAAAAACCACACAAAAGCCACGATTCTCGAAGCCTTTGAGCAGCGATTGTCCAACACCGTCCTTGTAGAAAGAGAGCAAGCGATCGCAGAAATCACCCAAATTGCTCACTTTCGCCTGCTAGATTTAGTAGCTGATGGATAGTAACTTTTATGGGGTACGGTCTTGTTAGGGATTTAGCACTTAAGCAGTCGTACTAAGACAGACCCCGGATATACTTGACAGTCAAGCACATCAAATATGGTGATCAAAGCCCTAAAGTCTCCATCATTGCTCTTAACTGTTGCTTTTCTATTGAAGCTGTGGGCTCCAGAGCTTAGATCCCAAGGGATACAATGTCCAACCCAGTACATTGCTCCTGCCTTTACAGGGCGAGCGGGTAAGATAGCCTTTAATAATGAAACGGACCAAGCGATTTTTGTAACGCTATTCCATCCCAATATTGGCCAGGTCTTCTCAACCTATAAGGTTGCCCCGAAACAAAATATTTATTTGGGGAATAATATGGTGGTAGGAAATGATTGGGGGATTCGGGTACCTAACTCAGGGATTTGTAATGTTGAAGCAGTCTCTGACTATCGCCAGCATGGAGATCAGCACTTTATTTGGCAAACCTCATCTCAGAGATTTCTGAGGCTGTAGAGGGGGCAGGTGTCAGGTGTCGGGTGTCAGGCTGGCCCTGAGCCCTTCGACAAGCTCAGGGTAAACTGCGTCGTTGGCATAGCCTGTCCGGAGGACTTAGGGTGTCAGGCTGGCCCTGAGCGCAGTTGATAGTTGACAGTTAACAATTGTTAACTATCAATTGTCAGGTTGACCCTGAGCGAAGTCGTTGGCGTAGCCTGTCCGGAGGACTTAGGGTGTCAGGGAAAGAAAATTTAGGGGTCGGGGAATTCATCGAAGCTGATTAAGGCTAGATGGTCAGGATTAGCAAGAATTTCTTTTGCTAGCAGGTAGC
>JAYKHH010000553.1:0-6942 GCA_035285265.1 Leptolyngbyaceae cyanobacterium
CAAATCACGACACACATTGCCCAAGCGACCGGGCAAGACTTTCAGGGGAGTAGCCGTCGCTCCGTGGGAGGAGGGTGCATTAATCAAGGCTATGCCTTTGGCGATGACCAGAGCACCTATTTTGTGAAGCTTAATCAAGCCAGTGGACTGGCAATGTTTGAGGCGGAAGCCTTGGGACTCAAACAGATGTACGCCACTGCCACAATTCGAGTCCCACAGCCAATTTGTTGGGGTGTGGTAGCTAATTCTGCCTATTTAGTACTGGAATGGCTGGAACTAGGACGAGGCAATGGTCAAGCCTGGGAAACCATGGGACAACAATTGGCAGCCCTGCACCAGGTTGCTAATCCTGTGCCTGGGTTTGGTTGGGATCGCAACAATACCATTGGTTCAACGCCCCAGATCAACCCTTGGACACGGGACTGGGCAGAATTCTTTGCTCAGCATCGGATTGGCTACCAATTGCAACTGGCAAGACGAAGAGGCGGACACTTTCCCAAACAGACTGTTTTACTGGCAGCAATTCCTGAGCTTTTAGCGGGTTACCACCCCCATCCTTCTCTAGTTCATGGAGATTTATGGTCAGGCAATGCCGCCGTGACTCAGGCGGGAGAACCCGTAATTTTTGACCCAGCTCTGTATGTGGGCGATCGCGAAGTTGACTTGGCAATGACTGAGTTATTTGGCGGTTTCCCCCCGGAGTTTTACCGAGGTTACAATGCAGTTTTCCCCCTTGATCCGGGCTACCCTCAGCGAAAAACCTTGTATAACCTCTATCACATCCTGAATCACTTCAATTTGTTTGGCGGTGGCTACGAGTCCCAAGCCAATCGAATGATTGAACAAATTTTGGCATAGCTATCTTCAGGAAGCCATTATGCCCAAAAAGAAAAGAACGAGCCTTGAAACCAATGCAGCAGCAGGTTTGATGTTTCTGTTGAGCCTGTTTCTAGTCCTGAGCTTCCTGGTTTCAGCGATTCTAGCCCTGTGGCCTCTGCTGCTGACCTTAGGAATAGCAGGGAGTGGGCTGTGGTGGTGGAACCGCGATCGCCAAATCAAACAACACCACCAAAGGTTTTTGCAATCTACTTTCTATCGCCTCATTACCGAAAACCAGGGGCGCATGACCGTGCTGGAGTTTGCCATGCAAGCTAACATCATAGGCTCCGAAGCTAAGCAGTACCTCGATCTCAGAGCTGAAGAATTCTCTCCTACCTTTGAAGTTACCCATCAGGGAGAGGTGGTTTACTGCTTCCCTACAGTTAAGGCTGCACAGTCGATGGCTCCCATCCGAGACACACATAATCCTGCGATCGCCTCCCCGGATCTAGATCTTGCACTCCATTACTCCTTAAGCCAAGCCGAGTTGGCAAAACGTCTTGATTTATCGCCCAGTCGGATTAGCTCCAAAAAATCAGACCCTGACTTTGGCGCTTGGTCAAGCCGCAAAGATCCGGAGGGGATCTCTTGGCAGTACTCCCCAGAAACGCAGCGATTTCATCCTGCAGTCAACCCTCAATAGGGCACGGCAACCTTGAGCGAAAAGAAAAAATCAATAAGTACACTTAGAACCTGTTGGGGAAGTCCTGATCTTCATTCCGATAGCCCCCCTAGCCCCCTAAATCCCCCAATTCTGGGGGACTTGGAATCCGATCCCCCCAGAATTGGGGGCTAGGGGGCAGATGCAGGGGTTTAGAGACGTTTCAAACCGCTTCTTAATAACTCCCCTTTAACCATAAATCTCTTGCAAAGATGTAACCCGTCAAGTGGAAAACGGACTAGTTCTGTCTAACTCTAGAGTTAGGCAGAACTAGTGAGTCACAGCACAATCCTGACTGGCTTTTACTGACGTGCGAGATTTACCCATCCTGTTGAGGTGAGCATGGAGAATGACTATCATCCTGGTGCATTAACTAGCCGTGAAGATAAGCAGGAACGCCCCCTTCTCCGAATGCAGAGGCCCCACCTCGATCCGAGTGATGAGGGAGGATTGGATGTGGGTCAGGTTCTAGCTGCCTTACGCCGGAGAGCCATGATCATTCTAGGTATCACGACGGTGGTGACTGGGTTGGCTCTGTTGAAAGGACTATCCAGCGAGGCAAGTTACGAAGCTGGGTTTGAGATTTTGACGAAACCAATCTCTGTTGAAAGTCAAGTAGCAGCCTCTATTACCCAAAGCCTTAATAGTCAGGAGTCTGCCCTCGCACCTCTAGATAACACGACACTGGCAGTTTTACAAAGTCCCAAGCTCTTTTTGCCCATCGTTGAGCAGTTGAGAATGAGTGATCCCGATGTTACCTACGACTCACTCTTAGCATCCCTAACCATCGGCAAGCGCCAAGATTCCAATATTTTACAGGTCACTTATAAAGATTCAAATCCTGTCAAGGTAAAACAAGTGGTAGATCTGCTTTCCCAGGCATATATTGCCTACAGTTTGGAAGAACGACAAGCAGATGTGCGTAAGGGGCTTAACTTTGTTGAAAGCCAGCTACCTCAACTGAAGCAGCAAGTTAATTCCCTTCAAGAGCAGCTTCAGCGATTTCGGCAACAATACAACTTAGCGGATCCTGAATCCCAAGCTCAGCAATTATCAACTCGGATTAGCGCTCTTCAACAAGAACGACAGCAAACTCAAATTGCTTTGGATGAAGCTCAAGTTCTCTATCGCACGCTACAGCAACAGGTTACTGCTACCCCAACTGAATCGAGGGTTTCCTCCGCCTTAAGTTCAAGCTCCAATTATCAAACTCTCATCAATCAGCTACGCACGGTTGATACCCTGATTACCCAGAAGTCCACTATTTTTGTAGATCAAAGCCCAGAGATGGAACGCCTGAGGGAACAACGAAGGAATGTGTTAGCGCTCCTTAATCAAGAAGCAAAGCGAGTTAGAGATGAGATCAAAAGCCGCATCAATGAAATCAAAGCTCGTCAACAATCCTTGAACAGTGCGGAGAGGAAGCTGGCTCAACAGATGAAACAATGGCCTCTTATTTCTCGCCAACATACGGATATCCAGCGACAACTACAGATTGCTACGACAAACTTGAGCCAATTTTTAGCCAAGCGAGAAGCATTGCAAATTGATGCAGCTCAACAAGATGCACCTTGGCAGATTCTAACTCCTCCTACTACTCTGAGGCTTTCTACGGTAAGCCTTAAACAGAGCGGTCTGCTCGGAGCTAGCTTGGGACTGCTCCTAGGTATCGGAGTTGCTTTGCTGGTGGATAAATTCAAAAATGTTCTCCACACCTCTGATGATGCGAAAGAAGAGGTGGGATTGCCTCTCCTAGGGGTGATTCCGTATCATCCTAAGCGGGAAGCTCTGAAGATGCCTCCGGCCCAGATCCCGTTAGCAAGTTTACTTCCCCAGGTTCGGAGTCGAGTCGGACTGGCTCCTTTGCAATCTCAGCTTCAGTCTTATTGTATTTCTCCGTTTCAGGAAGCATTTAACTCTCTATATACTAATATTCGTCTGCTCAGTACTGATAAATCGATCCGTTCCATTGTCATTAGTTCAGCTTGTGTCGAAGATGGAAAATCAACGGTGTCAGTCCATCTTGCCCAGGCTGCAGCAGCCCTAGGTCATCAAGTATTGCTTGTGGATGTAGATTTACGGCGACCTCGGCTCCATGAACGATTGAAATTAACCAATGATGTGGGGGTCAGCGACTTAATTACCTCTAATCTGGAACTGAACGAGGTGATTCAGCGATCGCCCTTAGACCATAATCTTTCTGTGCTCACGAGCGGAAAAATCCCTCCCGATCCAGTGCGTCTCTTGTCTTCCCATAAGATGCAAGACTTGATGCAACAGCTTGAAGCCAAGTTTGACCTCGTAATTTATGATACTCCTCCTATCTTGGATCTATCGGATGTCCATCTGATTGCCCCTAGAACCGATGGGTTGGTCTTGGTTGTCGGACTAGGCCGAACAAATCGTCTATCCTTGCAGCGATCGCTCGAAGCCTTGAGAATGGCTCCCACAATCCTCTTGGGGATTGTGGCCAATAGCTCGCAGCATTCGCCTGCTAATTTTTACAGCAATTACATGCATGTAAGTGAGCCGGATTTACAGGAGGCAACGTAAACCTAAGATTGCTGTTCAGCACTTCGGTAGAAGCAGGGTCAGGCCATGTTCTGACCCCAAAACCGGAAATGTATCAATCCAGATTCCTATCGGCGGAGGTAAAGCACTCGATGCCCTGCATCCCATTGGACATGTAGGTGAACCCGATGATGTCGCCTATGGAATTCTCTACCTGGCCTCTGACGAGTCTAAATTTGTAACTGACTCAGAGTTGGTGATTGATGGCGGCTATACCGCTCGTTAAAAAACCCTAAAAAATGTAACGCTGTAGGGGCGCAAAGCTTGCGCCCCTACCCACGTGACTTCGATACCCCTATTTTGCGTGCGCGAAGCGCACGCAAAATAGGGTTTTTAGGAGGCTTTCGCTCCGCGAAAGCCTCCTAAAAACCCTTTCGTCGAACTGACGTCCTACCCAGATTGTGGTTGGTCAACCAGGGAGCAGCGATCTGGGTCGATCTTGTCCTCACAGTTACCTTAATCATTGGACACTCGCCAGGGTGGCCCCTACGGTATCCAAAATTTCCCATAATTAGAAAAATCAGCTTCAAATCTTCCTCGATGGATTAACGTGAATGAGATTGCCCTTTCATAGAACTGCCTTAACATTGAAGGGTGCATGAGAACAGCCAAGGCTGTCTTGGATCAAGCCAAACAACAGGGGTGAGATTAGGTAGTGGTAGCAGAATCAATAGGCTGAAATACTGTTCTTGATCGATAGGTTGCCACAGTGCAAGCAAAAAAAAGTACAGAAATCGTTCCTGAGTCTGGAACACTTTGTCTTGATTACTTTCGGATTTGTGCTGGTTTTCTAAACGTCTCTTAGTGGGTATTGCGATCGCTATGGTTTCCTTCAATCTTGAGTATGAAGCTGCAAGACTCAAAGCACTCCAGCAATACCAAATTCTAGATACCCCGGCTGAAGATGTATTTGATGAGTTAACCCAGTTGGCAGCTCAGATTTGCCAAACCCCGATAGCCTTGATTAGTTTGGTAGATGGCGATCGCCAGTGGTTCAAAGCCAAAGTTGGGTTAACCGCTACACAAACCCATCGAGATATGGCGTTTTGTGCCTATACCATTTTGCAGGCTGAACCCCTGATTGTTGAGAACGCCCTGCTTGATCCACGGTTTGCAGCCAATCCCCTCGTCATCGGCGACCCCGGCATTCAGTTCTATGGGGGAGTTCCTTTAATGACACCGCAAGGATACCCGATTGGAACCTTATGTGTTCTTGATCTCGTTCCTCGGCAGATGGAACCAGAAAAAATTCGGGCTCTAAAAGTCCTCAGTCATCAGGTGATTAGTCAACTGGAGCTACGTCAAAACTTACAGGCATTGCAAGAACGGGAACATCAACTGCAAACCATTCTGAATTTAGAACCGGAATGTGTGAAACTCATTGATCCTGAGGGGAAATTGCTAGAGATCAACCCAGCAGGATTATCCATCCTGGAAACTGACGATGCAGAAGCCATCCTGGGTCAATCCATTTATCCCTTGATTGCACCAGAGTTTCAAGCCAGCTTTAGGGCTTTCAATGAACGAATCTGCCAAGGAGAATCCGGGATCTTTGAGTTTGAGATCCTGAGCTGCCGGGGTACTCGTAAATATATGGAAAGCCATGCAGTGCCCATGCAGGTTGCATCCAATGGAACCTTGGCGCATCTAGCAATTACACGAGACATTAGCATCCGGAAGCACACTGAATCGGTCTTGCAGCAGTCTTTAAAAGAACTAGCAAATATTAAATTGGCTCTGGATCAGTCTTCTATTGTTGCGATCACCGATGCCCAGGGTACCATTACCTACGTTAATGACAAATTCTGCAACATCTCAAAATATTCTAGGGAAGAACTGATTGGGCAAAATCATCGCCTGCTGAACTCTAAGCACCATCCCAAAACCTTCTTTCAGGAAATGTGGAGAACGATTGCGAGTGGCAAGGTGTGGCACGGCGAAATCAAAAATTGTGCCAAGGATGGCACATTTTATTGGGTCGATACTACCATTGTCCCGTTTTTAGATGAGGCCGGTAAACCCTGTCAATATATTGCGATTCGCAATGATATTACGGATCGCAAGCAAGCTGAAACTGCTTTGAAGAGCAGTGAAGAACGCTTACGTTACGTGTTGCAAAATATGCCTGTGATGCTCGATGCCTTTGACGCTGCCGGTCATATTGTCGTTTGGAATCAGGAGTGCGAGCGAATTACAGGGTATCGTAGCGACGAAATGATTGGCAACCCCCAGGCGATGGAACTCCTGTATCCCAACCCCCTCTATCGACAAAAGATGATGGCAGAGTGGCAAGAGCGGGGCAATCATTACCGGAATTGGGAATGGGAAGTAACCTGTAAAGATGGCAGTGTCAAAACGATCCTCTGGTCTAATCTCTCTGATCAGTTTCCAATTCCTGGATGGGCAGGTTGGGGCGTTGGGGTCGATGTGACCGATCTGAAGGAGGCCGAAGCGGCCCTACGACAACAGACGGAGCGCGAACAATTAGTCATGGGCATTGCCAATCGGATTCGGCGATCGCTCAATCTCGATGACATTCTCAACACGACCGTCGCTGAAATCCAGCAACTTTTGCAGGCCGATCGGGTGTTAACCTATCGCATTCCCGACTCTGGGGCCGGTTGGGTGACCCATGAAGCGTTGGCTGGGGGGCAGGCTACCCTTTTGGGGCAATCCTTGGCTGAGGATACCCTCCTGAACGAAGATTATGATCTGTATCGGCAGGGTCAGGTGCGCGTGATTACAGATATTGAGCAGGAGGCGTTGGCCCCTGGTTCAGTGATGACGCTGCAACAATTGGGGGTGAAATCGAAACTGATCGTGCCGATTCT